>JANRBC010000127.1:0-3845 GCA_030727685.1 Ilumatobacteraceae bacterium | reverse complement strand
GCAGTCTCGCTTGTTTTGGGTGACCGCACCTTAACTTGGGCACAACTTTTGTCGCGCTCGGCGCAAGTGGCACAGGGTTTGCGTCGCGCTGGTGTTAAGCCGCAAGATCGCGTTGCATTTTTAGATAAAAACGGCATCGAGCACTTTGAAGTGTTCTATGGTTGCGCGTTACTTAACGCCGTAAGTGTTGATGTCAACTGGCGCCTTGCCGCACCAGAAGTTGCCTACATCGTCAATGACTCTGAGGCAGAAGTCTTGATCGTCGGGCAAGAGTTCGTCGCAATCTTGGATGCGATCGTCAACGATCTCGCAAATGTGAAGACGATCATCGTCATCGGTGGCCACCCAAGTCATAACGATTATGAGCGCTGGGTAAGTGCGCAGTCAGCAGTTGATCCAAAAGTGCCGACCAAGCCAAGTGATATTGCATTTCAGCTTTATTCAAGTGGCACGACTGGTCGACCAAAAGGTGTGATGCTGACCAACGACAACTTCTTTGCGTTGTTGCCGGCCGCCCGTGATGTTTGGGGAATGTCAGAAAAAACAGTCAATCTCGTTGCGATGCCGCTGTTTCACATCGGTGGCGGAGGATGGGCGACAGCGGGACAATATGCAGGCGCAAAGTCGATCATTATGCGCGACGTTGATCCTTCAGCGATGCTGACACTTATCGAGAAGCATCGCATCACTCATGCATTCGCAGTGCCTGTGCTGTTGCAGTTTGCACTCGTGATGCCGAACATTGGCACGACTGATTTCTCGAGCCTCGAGTTAATCGCGTACGGAGCATCGCCAATTTCTGAGGCGGTACTCGAAGGTTCGATTAAGGCGTTTAAGTGTCCGTTTATGCAGGTTTATGGTTTGACTGAGACGACTGGCGTCGTCACCGTGCTTGGGCCAGAAGATCACGACTTGAGTTCGGCAAACAAAGGTCGCTTGCGTTCGTGCGGCAAACCGTTCACCGGCATCGAATTGCGAATCGTCGACTCAGATACGGGCAAAGACGTGCCGAATGGCGAAGTTGGCGAAATTTGGATTCGTTCGCGTCAAATTATGAAGGGCTACTGGAAGATGCCCGAAGAGACGGCCAAGTCGATCGTCAAAGGTGGATGGTTCAGGTCAGGTGACGCGGGCTACTTCGACAAAGACGGTTACGTCTATATTTTCGACCGTGTCAAAGACATGATTGTGTCTGGTGGCGAAAATGTCTACCCAGCAGAAGTTGAAAATGCTTTGATGGCTCATCCAGCTATTGCAGATGTGGCCGTGATTGGTGTGCCCGATGAGAAGTGGGGCGAAGTGCCGATGGCACTTGTCGTGCGCAAACCAGACACGCAAGTTACCGAGCAAGAGATTATTTCTTTTGCCCGAGAGCGTCTTGCTGGTTTCAAAACTCCGAAATCAGTTGGCTGGGTCGATGCCTTGCCGCGTAACCCGAGCGGCAAGATTCTCAAAAAAGTATTGCGTGAGCCATACTGGGTGGGTCACACTCGACGCGTCAACTAGATTTCGCAACAGCAAAAAACAGAAAGTAGTTATATGAAATTATCGATGATGATCAACTACATTTCTGATTTTCAAACATCAGCCAAACGGGTAGCCGAACTTGAAAAAGTTGGCCTCGACATGGTTTGGGTCGCCGAGGCCTATAGCTATGACGCGATTTCGCAAATCGGTTATCTGGCTGCAGTAACTGAACGTGTGCAAATTGGCACCGGAATCATCAACGTGTTTTCGCGAACTGCTGCGCTAACTGCAATGACAGCGGCAGGTTGTGACTATGTCAGCAATGGCCGATTTGTTTTGGGTCTTGGCGCTTCTGGTCCACAAGTGATTGAGGGCTTTCACGGTGTGCCATACGAAAAGCCGATGCAACGCACGAAAGAATATATAGAAGTGTGTCGTGAAGTGTGGCGTCGAGAACAGCCGCTTAATTACAACGGCAAGACGGTGCAAGTGCCGTTGCCAGCAGGTCAGGGCACAGGTCTGGGCAAGGCGCTGAAACTAATTAATCATCCAGTGCGAAGCGAGATACCGGTTTGGTGGGCATCGCTTAAAGACAAGAGCGTTGAAGCAACTGCAGAAATCGCCGATGGTTGGATGCCGGTTTTCTTTTTGCCAGAGAAGTTTGAAAATGTTTGGGGTAAGTCGCTGAAAGCAGGTTTAGCCAAGCGCAGTGCAAATTTGAAACAACTTGATGTGTCAGCAGGTGGAATGTTGCATATTGATGAGTCGCTGACACCAACAAAACAGCATGAGGTTTTAGATTTCGCTCGACCGAGCTATGCGTTGTATGTCGGTGGCATGGGCGCGCGAGGCAAAAACTTTTATAACGACATGTGTCGCGACTACGGCTATGAAAAAGAGGCTGTTGAAATTCAAGACCTGTATCTAGATGGCAAAAAGAAAGAAGCCGCCGCAGCGATACCTGCTGAATGGTTAGAGCTCTCGAACCTTGTTGGGCCGCGAAGCTACATCAAAGAGCGAATTGGTGCGTTCAAAGAAGCAGGTGTGACTGTGCTTCAAGTGAACCCAGTTGGCCCTGACCCTGTGCGCGAAATTGAAGCTCTTCGTTCGATTTTGGACGAAGCGTAATTTTTGTCGTACTAGCTAGTTGCTGCATTTAGTTTTAGGTTGGCGCGAACACTTCGCGTCGCCAGCAAATAGATAATTGACGAGCAAATTGCAATCACCGCAAACACTGCGATCGTGCCGCGTGCGCCGATGTATTCAGAGACGACACCGGCAAGCAAACTGCTGAGCCCAAGTGAGAGTGTGATTAATGCAAAGTCGCCGGCCAAAACTCGTCCGCGCATTTCATCAGGGCAACGTACTTGTAATCCATAAGTTGAAAGCGTCCATTGAGCACCGCCGCCCAAGTGGGCGAGCCCGATAAAGATTGCCGCAACAATCAAAACGGGCGAAGCGGCAGCAGCGAGATAACCGCCTGCGAACCCAAGACCTGCGACGCCGCAGACCAAAATCACGCGAGACAAATCGTTTTTGACAAAGCGTGCGGCAACCAATGGCCCGAGCGCACTGCCAACACCGCGCAAGCCAAGCATCAAGCCTCGGCCAGCATCGCCACTATTAAATGAGTCTGCTGCAAAAACTGCAAGTTGGCTGACAACGCCGGCGCCAACAGCAAAAGTCATCTTTGACATAAGCAAAGCCATGATCGCTGAATCTGATTTTGCGAGATGCAACGCCTCGCCCATGTCGCGAATCGGGTGAATGCGTCGGGTTTGAATTTTTGTGCGAGCCTCTTGCATCGGGCGGGTGACTAGCGCGATTAAAACTGTCGCCACCAAAAAAGTGGCGATGTCGGCGATGAATGCCGCGTTACGACCAAATGCTTGCGAGAAAATACCGCCGATGCCAGCGCCGGCGGCCAACATTATTCCCCAACTGCTGCCAAAAATTGCGTTTGCTTGTCGTAATTCGTCGGGGTTTTTGGCCAAATTTGGTATCGCGGCTTCGAGTGCGGGGCGAACAAATGCTGCGAGTGCGGCGATTGAACCTTGGGCGACGAATGCAATCCAAATTCGTGAGTCACCGATCAACAAGAAACTTGCGGCGGCGATTGCTTGCAGAATTGAAACGATGATTAAAACTTTGCGTCGGTCGTAGCGGTCGGCAACTGGCCCACCGATTGGCGAGGCTAAAAATGACGGCAGAGAAAACGCAACGAGCAACAACGAGACGAGAAATTTTGAGCCGGTGAGATCTTGAACCAAGCCGGCAAGAGCGACGAAGGTGAACCAGTCGCCCATATACGAAAGATTTTGGGCGATAAATAGCAGACGCAACTCACGGTTGGTCTTTAAAACTTTGAACATTTAGTC
>JANRBC010000126.1:11441-14799 GCA_030727685.1 Ilumatobacteraceae bacterium | reverse complement strand
CGAAGATCAACTGCGTTTGCTCGCTGATCTAGCAGCGAGATTCGAAGCACGAATTCATGTTCATGCGTCAGAAACAGTTGGTGAAATGCAATTAGTTGCCAAGCGTCATGGTGGTCGCAGTCCGATTCAAGTTCTCAACGACACAAAATTATTGCGCCGAGCCGTGCTCGCCCACGGTGTTCACTTAAGCGACGCCGACATTGAGTTGATCGCACAAAACTCAGCCACAGTCGTTCATTGTCCTGCATCAAATTTCAAACTTGCTAGTGGCGTTGCCAGAATTTTAGATCTGCAGCGCGCAGGCGTAAACGTCGCGCTCGGCACCGATGGTCCGGCATCTGGCAACGACATCGATTTATGGATTGCGATTCGTCTCGCGGGTTACATGCAAAAGACATTCGCCAAGAACCCCGCTGTGTTGCCTGCCGTCGAACTTGTTCGCATGGCAACAATCAATGGCGCTCGGGCATTGCAGCTTGATCACATGATTGGTTCTCTCGAAGTCGGCAAGCGTGCTGACATAGTCATTCTTGATGCAGACTCGCCGTCGCTGACGCCAAACTTTGACCCGCACACAACAATTGCAACTTGCGTGACTCGGGCTGATGTTCGTCACGTGATTGTCGATGGTGACATCGTGGTGCGCGATCGCAAATGCCTGACAATCGACCACAAATCTGCCGTCAACAAAGTTAAATTGCTGGGCGAACAAGTATTGGCAAGTGTCAACAATAACTAGAACCGTATTTCGCACTACTCTTGCCTACATCATGACCAAACCAATCGACTGGGCCTTGCTTAGAAGTACTGCTTTGGCCGTAGCAAAAAATGCATATGCTCCATATTCGAAATTCAAAGTTGGTGCTGCGGCACTTGTAGACGACGGTCGAATCATCACAGGTTGCAATGTTGAAAATGCTTCATACGGCATGACTCTTTGCGCAGAATGCGGCATTGTCAGCGAGTTGGCACGCTCTGGTGGCGGACGCCTGGTCGCCATCTGCACGGTCGGCAATGACGAGGCTGTGACTCCGTGTGGTCGCTGTCGACAGTTGCTTTGGGAGCACGGTGGAGCAAATATGCTGCTCGAAGTAAACGGCGAACCACGCAAACTCAGCGAAATGTTGCCAGTTGCGTTTCCGGAAGAGTCAGTTTTCGTAAACCCAAAGGCTGACTAGCAACAATGATCACTCAAGACGGTTTAACCACCGCGCAAGTCGAATTCTTTAGTCAAAACGGATACCTAGTTCTGCCTAATTTCGTCGACGACGACGCTTGTTTAAAACTACGCGCGCAAGCAATGGTGTTGGCAAAAAAATATTGTCCGTCGCCACAAGAAGCGACTGTGTTCACGGCTGATGGCACTGCTGTGCATGCTTCAGACGATTATTTTTTGACCAGCGGCGACAAGATTCGCTGTTTTTTTGAAAAAGATGCATTCGACGAACATGGCGAGTTGCGACAAGACGCCCATCTTTGCCTCAACAAACTCGGTCACGCCATGCACGATCTCGATCCTGTGTTTAAAGATTTCAGTCACTCGACTCGATTGGCGGCGGTTGCTGACTCGGTCGGCTTGAAACAATCACAACTGTTGCAGTCGATGTACATCTTTAAACAGCCGCGAATTGGCGGCGAAGTAACTTGCCATGTCGACCACACCTATCTATGGACCGAACCACAATCGGTAATCGGTTTTTGGTTCGCGATCGATGACGCGACCACTCAAAACGGATGCATGTGGGCACTTCCTGGTGGGCACCGAATACCTGTCAAGTCTCGCAATCGCCTGACACCTGATCGCAAATCAACTTTCAACGAAGTTTTTGATTCGACACCATACCCAACTGAGGGGCTCGTGCCGCTTGAGGCAGAACGCGGCACGTTGATTTTGCTCAATGGCACTTTGCCTCACCGATCGGGCCCCAACACGAGCGACAAACCGCGGCACGCGTACACGATTCACGCCATCGACGGAACTGCGAACTACCCCGATGACAATTGGCTACAACGAAAGTCGTTGCCAATGAGTGGTTTTTGAACTAACCAGACAAAATCGCGCTTGTTGCAGACGTTCCGAGTCGTGATGCGCCAGCTTTAATCATTTCTAGTGCCGATTCGCGAGTGCGAATACCGCCACTTGCTTTAACACCAATTGAATTGCCGACCGTTGCGCGCATCAACTGCACAGCGTGCACACTTGCACCACCAGACTTATGAAAGCCTGTCGATGTTTTGACAAAATCGGCACCGTTGGCAACTGCAACTCGACATGACATAACAATTTGTTCATCTGTTAGTGCCGCAGACTCAATAATCACTTTCAATTTGACAGACTCAGAAATGCTCTTGCGAACTTTTGCGATTTCATCACCAAGTTCTAGCCACATCGAGTCGAACACGAAACCCAGATTTACAACCATGTCGATCTCTGTAGCGCCGTGCTTAACAGCATTTGCGGCCTCGAAGGCCTTAGTCGCGGGCGTGTGTGCGCCAGATGGAAAGCCTGTTACGCATGCGAGTGCGATTTCGCCCGACAATAATCCACTCGGTATTGGCAATCGCGAAGGCGAGATGCAAACTGCAGCGACTTTCATCGCATTGGCTTCTTCGCAAAGTTTGACGATGTCTTGAGTTGTCGCTTCAGGCGCCAGCAAAGTGTGATCAATAAATTTTGCAAGCTCAGACGGCGTCATTAGGCATTTACCCTAATTCGCTACTGCGCTTTTTTGATAACCAGCAAAGCGAGGTAGCGTTTCGCCCTGAGATGGCAACACTGCGGTTCAACTACGGCACGATGGGTTCTGGAAAGAGCACGCTCGCTCTGCAAATCAATCACAACTTAACGAGTCGCGGCTTGGCTGGTCTACTGCTGACAAAACTCGACCGCGACGGCGGTCAGGTGACAAGTCGACTTGGCGTATCAACACCGGCAATCGAAATGGATCCGGGACTAAATCTTTACGAATTGGCGCTATCAAGAATGCCGTTGCAATTTATCGTCTGTGACGAGGCTCAGTTCTGTACAACCCAGCAATGCGATCAACTTGCGCTGATTGTCGACGAGCTGCATGTTGATGTTTATGCCTTCGGCCTGATCACCGACTTTAAGGGTTTGCTTTTTGATGGCACGCGGAGATTGCTTGAAATAGCTGATCAACGAATTGAGATGCAAGTCGAAGCGCGCTGTTGGTGTGGCGCCCGAGCGACTAACAACGCCCGTTTGGTGAACGACAAAGTTGTGCTTGAAGGCGAAACCGTGATGGTCGGAGATACCGACAAGAATACGATTGCGCCGCTGTTTGGCGATGTTGTGCGATACGAGTTGCTATGCCGCAATCACTATCGCAAAAAACAA
>JANRBC010000126.1:3526-11341 GCA_030727685.1 Ilumatobacteraceae bacterium | reverse complement strand
TGGCGATGTTGTGCGATACGAGTTGCTATGCCGCAATCACTATCGCAAAAAACAAATTTCGGCTGACTAAAAGACGTTCAGTAGATCAACAATGAACACGAGTGTTTCGTTGCCCTTGATAACACCACCGGCGCCACGACTGCCGTAACCCATGTCTGGCGGAATCGTCAGTTTGCGACGACCACCGACTTTCATGCCTGCAACGCCCTTGTCCCAACCAGCAATCACTTGACTTGCCCCAAGACCAAACTCAAACGGTTCGTTGCGGTCCCACGAAGCATCGAACTGCTTTGATGTACTCCACGCCACGCCGACATAGTGCACTGAAACGTTCTTGCCACTAACTGCCTCTTGGCCATCACCAACCGTGATGTCTTCGATTACTAAATCGGTCGGTGCAGGAGTATTTGGGATCTCAACTTTTGGTTTTGAATTTGACATGCCTGCACGCTACTCAAGAATTTGTAAATTCATGGAAGGCTTGCACGATTTTTGCTGCACTGCAAGCCGTAGTTATCGCATATTTTTGAACGAACTGATTTAACTTTTGTAGGTCTTCAGGCGTATCAATATCAAGTTTTATTTCAGGAAACGCCAAGTCAGATGGCGCCATAACAGCCTGAATCCTAAACTTTGCTGAGTTATCCCAAACATAACTTGTGACGTGCTCTCGATGCATTGTCTGGGTTGTCAATTTCGAGATTTCGTTGAGCAATGACGTCGAAACAACCTCAGCACCAAAGCCATCGGCATATCGGTTGCCAAGTCGTTGCTGGTGATTACACGAATAGTCAAAACTGCCAGATTTATGCGCCACAACCAAGCGATCAATCTCTTCGGCGGCGACAAATGGATTATCAGCACAAACTCGTACGACTAAATCTGCTTTTGATTCTCTTGATGCTTGAACAAACCGATCTAGAACGTCATCTTGACTACCCCGAACGACCATTACTTTGAAATTTGACGCCACTTCAACAAGTTGGTCGTCGTCACCACTCGTTGATGTTGCAAGAACAACTTGATCAAGCTCTTTGGCATCGCAAACACGTGTCAATACCCAACTCATTAGTTCTTGATCACCGAGTTTTGCCATCATCTTGCCCGGAAATCTCGAAGAACCCATGCGCGCCTGTACGACGGCGACGACCCGACTCATGGTTTAGTGAGATCGTCCCAAGTCAGAATGTGATCTTCTGGCAAATCGCGAGACACACTTCTGCCGATTACTTCATCCCAATTCATCGGGCTAATGCCAGTTCCGGGACGTTTGGCAATGAGATCTTGCTCGCTAAGTTTGTGGCCAGATTTCAAATCTTGCGTTAAGACAATGCTGCGACGGGCATTCAATCGCGAAATTTCTTCAGTTGCGATCGGAGCCTTGGCTCGCGATGGGCCCAGCAATTCATGAACTTGTTTTACATTTTTCTGAAATCGGAGCAAATCTTTTTCATCCATTGCGTGATAGTGATCGTTGCCGGGCAATGTTTTGTCGAGAGTGAAGTGTTTTTCAAGCACCACTGCACCAAGAAGGTGTGCCGAAATCAAACTGGTCATTTGTTCGTTTGGCAAAGTGTGGTCAGAGTAACCGAGCAATAGTTCGGGATATCGATTGCGCAAATCAATCAACATGCCCAGATGTGCATTTTCGTTGCGGGTCGGATAATTCAAAATACAGTGCATCAAACAAATCTGTTTGGCGCCAGAACTACGCAAAATCGTCAAGGCTGCATCAATTTCGTCGATATTTGAGGCGCCAGACGACAAGATAACCGGCTTGCCAGTTGCAGCAACTTTTTTCAATAGCGGTGGATTTGTAATATCTGCAGACGCGATTTTGAAGTACCGCACCAGCGGATTCAACATGTCAACTGCGCCCAAGTCGAACGGCGTCGAGACGAATTCGATTTCGTGTTTTTTGCAGTGGGCTGCTAACTCTTTATATTCAGCCTCGCCAAACGCGTCATACTTGGTGAACAACTCGTATTGGCTGGTTGTTGGTTCCTTGCTCGTATCCCAATACGAAGGCGAAAACTTCGATGCAATCAACCCCGCCTTATACGTCTGAAACTTTGCCGCGTCGGCGCCACCACGCTTTGCTGACTCAATTAACAGCTTTGCTGTCGCCAGTGAGCCTTCATGATTAACACCGATCTCAGCTATTACATATGGCAAATCACTTTGACCAACAACGCGACCGCCAAATTTAATTTGTGCCGTCACTTTGTTGACTCGCTACCGTGCTTTTCGATTATGCGTTGGCGGTGATGCTCCATTGCGGCCGCGTCATTCGTGGCGTTGTTCTCATGACGGCGATAGCGATACAAAGGCAACTCGAGTCGATGAATTTGATGCTTCTTCGTGAACCGCAAGCGAAGATCTGTCTCTTCGTGAAGCAAAAAAGTTTCGTCGTATAGCCCGATCTCGATCAATTGCTCTGTGCGAAACATGATTCCACATGCGATCGGATCTACCAGACAGTTCTTTCGACCTAAGACTTCTTCTTGATCGTCTACCAATAAATAGTCACATGCGACAGCATCCATATATTTGTTCTCACGCAAAAACTCATGCAACAAATGCAAAAACTGCGCATTGACATAGTCGTCGGCATCAACCCGCACTACAAATGGTGCTCGAGCTCGCCGAATTGCTTTGTTAAGCGAAGCAGGCAGACCGATATTTTTGTCGTTGTTAATCAGCACGATCTCACTAGCGAATTCGTTAAGTACTGATGCACTGCGATCGGTACTACCGTCATTGATAACAACGATCTCAAACTTGTCACGCGAAATTGTCTGCGAAATCAATGAACGAAGGCATCGCGAAATGTATTTTTCTTGGTTATATGAAGCAACAATCACAGAGATGACCGGTGAAGTCATGTTGATTACCGTAGAACTTTCGACAGGGCTTTATGCAGTCTTGCCGGCACGGCTTCGTCCATTTTCACGACGACCGGCAGAGATACAGCACACTCGAGTCTGGCGCGCGAACTCGCAAACGCCTTAGACAAGTCGCCGCCATGACGCGCCACAAGTTCGGGCATGTGAGTCCACGTGCCAGCAAAATGCCAAGTCACAGCCTCGGGCAAAATCTTGGTCGATAAGCCTTCGGCGACAAGGGCATCTCGGCACTGTCGTGCAGTCGCGTTGTCTTTAACACTGAAAACTAATGCATCTGCAGTTTCATATGAACCTGCAGGCACTTCGCGCGCAGTGATGCCAGGCAAAGCACTTATTGCTGTCCACATGGCATCTCGATTCTTGCGTTGTGCTGACACTACCGATGCAAGTTTTCTCAACTGGGCCAAGCCAACTGCACCCTGCATCTCAGTCATTCGATAGTTGAACCCGCTACTCGCACGAGTGTCTTCCCAACGCGGTACAGCAGGATTATTTTCGTGACCGTGATCGTGCCATGCGGCAGCCGCTTTGTAATCTTTTTCGTTTTGAAAAACGATCATGCCACCTTCACCGGTTGTCATGGTTTTTGCAAAGTCAAAACTAAATGTGCCCATTCGACCCCAAGCACCTAGTGGCCGACTATCAAGAGAACCACCGCAACCCCATGCTGCGTCTTCAATCAAAGTGACTTTGTGTTCACGACAAATGCTTTCGATTTCAAAGAGATTCGCTGGCGTGCCCAACATGTGCACAGCAATAACTGCTTTTGTCTTTGGCGTGATTAATTTCTTCAATGAGTCTGGGTCTAAGTTCAACGTGCCATCAATCTCGGCACACACGGGTGTCGCACCAGACTCGATAATTGCCTCGACCGTGGCGACAAAAGTAAAACTCTGCGTGATTACTTCGTCGCCTGGTTGCAGATCTAAAACTGCGAGTGCGACGCGAAGTGCGGCAGTGCCTGACGTAACCGCAAGCGCATGGGGCACACCCATCGACTTTGCGAAGGCCTGCTCAAAGTCCCGAACCTTCCACCTGTCTTGTCGAATTGCGTCAAACGAGTGCCTAAATAAAACACCGCCGTGTTGAAAAATATCGTCAACTTCAGCCTGTTCTTCAGCGCCAATTAGCTCGTATCCAGGCATGTATTGATTTTACTCTGAGATCTTTACATCTTCTCGAACAGTGAGATGATCCTTGCGTCGGTAAGCGTTGAACGAAAGTTGCTGCCAAGTGCATTTGTCAGTGGCTTTTCATGTTTTATCGTCGCGGCAATCAGAGCCGAACGCAGTTCGTCAGTGAGATTTGCACATACACCAGTTGGCAATTCAACTTTTTGCAACTCAATCATTTTGCGAAATTCAGCATGTGCTTCAGGGTAAAACTCACCCAAAGCATTGAGCACGATGCAATTAGCCACACAATGATGCAAACCAAACACGACACTCAACGCAGCCGAAAACGGATGAACTACGCCGACATAACTCGTGGCAATCGCACATCCTCCCAAATAACTTGCGACCATTAGATCACTACGACGTTCGTCGGCCATCATGTCGTTGCTCAAAAACACATTGCGACACAAGTTCACCGTCTCGCGTGAGTATGCATCACCAATTGCATTGCGATAAGAGCCGGCGAGCGCTTCAATGCAATGAATGTAGGCATCCATGCCCGTATAAAAATATTGGTTGCGCGGTACCGTGCGCGTCAAACTTGGGTCAAGCACCACATGGTCAAAAACTGTGAAGTCACTATTCATGCCCAACTTCAAACCAGTTTCAACATTTGTCATCACGCAGGTTCGCGTCGCTTCTGAACCAGTGCCAGAGATTGTTGGCACGCCAATCTTGTGCACGCCCGGCACTCGTACTAAGTCCCAACCTTGATAGTCGGCGGCCTTGCCACCATTTGTCAGCAGATTCGAAATCGCTTTGGCTGTATCAAGAGTTATGCCCCCACCGAAACCAACAATTGTTGCGGGTTCAGCGTGACCAGATTTCTTCAGTACAGTAACTAACTCGTCGATACCTTGTGTCGTTGGTTCATCAACCGTGCTCACAAAATGCACGGCGTCAGTCGGTTTTGCCCCAAGCGAACTTGCGATGTAGTGCTCATTTTTAAAATAATCATCAATTAAAAACACTGCGTGCGGAGATTTATCACTTCGCTTCGAGGCAACTAGATCGGCCACGCCAGATACGGCGCCATCGCCAAACGTAAACCGTCCTACGTTGCGAACAATCTTGACGCCAGTATCGAGAATCGTCATGCGAGACCACGCATTTTGTCGAACATTGTCACTGAGACACCAAACTTGTTGTTGCTTGCTACAACCGTGCAAGGTTCGCTGAAAATACCTTCTGACAGATTGACACCTTCTAGTTCAAAAGTGCCGCCCGCGCCGTTGACAATCGCCAGACCAGCAGCGATATCCCAAAACATAATGTTATGTTCAGCATAAACATCAGCACTACCTGTGGCCACCAATGCAAGTGATGCGCAAGCCGAGCCAATCATTCGCACTTTGCCAAAACTTGTGAGAATTTCGGCAAAACTCGCCACCGCTTTTGCATCACTGATCGGAAATCGACTCGGAAACCCAGTTACTAAAGTTGCCTGACCACGATCTTTGCGATCTGAAACGGTCACAGGATTCTTGCCGACATGAGCGCCAATCTGTGGCCCACCAAAAATCATCTGCTTAGTGACCAAATTAAACATCACTCCCAAAATTGGTTCGTTTGAGTCCCAAAGTGCGACTGAAATCATCGATGGACCAAGATTGCGACTGAAGTTGTAACTGCCATCAAGTGGGTCGATCACCCACAAGAGTTGAGGTAGCGATTTGCCGGGGATAAAGCCTGTCTCTTCGCTCAGAATCGCGATGCCAGTAAGAGACAGTCCTTTGATCAGCTCTTTTTCGAGCATCGTGTCGGCTTCAAGTTTGATTTCACGACCACCAATTTGTAAATCGGTTACATTTTTTGCTGCAGCGTTATTGGTACGAATAAATTTTTTGCCGACTTTTTCGACAAGCTCAGTCACCAAGACTGTAAAGCCATGAACGTCGTTTATTGTGATGCTTGCCACTACTCAACCTCTGGGTTTTCAATTTTAAATTGATCTCGCCAGATTGGGTCGGCATAATAAATTTTGTAAACAAGCTTCATGGTGCGATATGCATCTTGCGAGGTGCCACTTTGTACTGGTTCATTGTTCAGAACGCTCTGCGTGAATGCCGCGATTTCACGATCCCATGATGGGTCGTCGTTATATTCGAACAATTCTTCTTTGGGGTCACCGTTATCTCGATCTGGATCAGCCGTAACGAGAGTCATCGTCTCGTTGCCATAACTCTTCGAGCCAGTCAAAATGCCACGCAAAATCACACCACCGCGTTGCATATTTATATCCAAACTGAACTGATGTCGCCATTGAGTTGCCGAACTATTGAGCATCGCCACAACACCTTGCTCAGTGCGCATCAGCGCATATGCATTGTCTTCGACGTTGTAACCCCAATGACCGTTTGAAACATAACTTTGTACGTCGATGAATTCGCCGGCAATCAATCGCATTAAATCAACCATGTGGATGCCCTGGTCTAAGAGCACCCCACCACCGGCGACTTCTCGTTTCGCGCGCCAGTCAGCCTGGTTGAAAGTTATCAACTTTGATTTGCCGTAAACACCGCGCATGTTAATGATGTTGCCGTAACGACCGCTACGAATAATCTTCATGGCATCTTGCACCGAATCGTGGTAGCGATGATTAAATCCGTACATCAATCGACATTGTGGATTCTTCTTCTCGGTTGCAATCACGCTCGCAATATCGCTCATGTCTCGACCTGGCGGTTTCTCGCAGAAAACATGCAAGCCGAGATTCAGGCCGGCAATAGTTACTTCAGCCGCAATGTCGTTTGTCATGCAAACAATCAGCACGTCCAGATCTTGTTGCAATAACTGTTGGTATGTTCGAAAATGCGCGACGCCGTTCGGCAAGACTCCGTCGGTCGTAAATACACGGTCACAAACTGCAACAAGTTTTAGGTTTGGATGACGCTCAACACAATCGCCACGCCGTTTGCCGACGACGCCATAGCCCGCGATGCCGACTCTTAAGACTTTTGCGGTCATTCGCCTAGTTTAAATTCTCAATCACTTGGGAGCGGTTGCGCCGTGATTCAAAAAGACCGTATCTACGCCGTACGCAATAAAGGTGTAGCCCTCGCTGATTCGGCGATTGAGCATTTGTGTATCAGGTTGAACAACGTGAATGCCACATGCCATCTTTTGCTTGGCACAAACGTCGAGAATCTTGCTCAGTACATCTTTGTATTTTTGATTTTCAAAATCGCCAGTTACGCCAAGCGAGGCCGACAAGTCGTATGGCCCGACCATAATTGCATCAAGACCCTCGACTTTGACAATTGAATCAAGATTGTTAACCGCATCAATGTGTTCGATTTGTGCAATTACCAACGACTCTTGTGCTTCTTGCATATAGGCATCGAAAAACTTGCCGAAAACATTCGCACGTTGAAACCCAACACCGCGACGACCGCGCGGTGGCCAGTGACACTCGCTGATGATCGATTGCAATTGCGCAGCCGAAGAAATCATCGGCACAACCACACCTGCCGCACCTTGGTCAAGTGCTTGACGACAATTAATCGGTAACGGGCTGGCAACACGGGCAAGTGGCAGCGTGCCACCAAGTTCGAGTGCGCGAAAAATATCTGGAAGTTGGTTTACAGCAACTGGACCATGCTCCATGTCGATAGCCACCCACTGATAACCAGCGCGTCCCATAATTTCGGCAATATTTGATTCTGGAATCTGCATCCAACTGCCGATGGTTGGGGTTCCGCTTCGAAGCGCTGTACGAACTGCTCGCACTTGTT
>JANRBC010000126.1:0-3426 GCA_030727685.1 Ilumatobacteraceae bacterium | reverse complement strand
CTGCCGATGGTTGGGGTTCCGCTTCGAAGCGCTGTACGAACTGCTCGCACTTGTTCAAGTCTGTTCATTGTTACCTCGATGAGCGAAAGTGATGATTAGCAACTTACAGAGAATTGGTGGCGGGGGTAGGATTTGAACCTACGACCTTTGGGTTATGAGCCCAACGAGCTACCGGACTGCTCCACCCCGCGTCGTGCCACTCAGGCTACCAGCGACATGACATAATCGCTGATGCGATGCCACTCTTCAAACGAACACCAAAGGCGACACAGTCAGACCTCGAAGTTCTTAAGAACGAATTGGCCGATCTTCGCAGCGAACTTACAAAACGAACAAACGCACTCTCGTTGGTGACTGCTGCGACAAATGGTCTTGACCAGAAAATAACAATTATTGACGCACGACTCAAAACAATGACTACCGAGTTATCGCATCAACTTCACGAACTTGGTACCGAAATTGAGTCGCTTGCTAAAACAGCCGACGAATCAGCTTCACGCGAAGCGCTCGAACAACTTCGCACCAGCCAAATTCGCATTGCTAACGAGCAAGCACGCTACGAAATAGCGTTTCGACAAGATCTCGCCGAAATTATTGAACAAATCAGACGAGCGAAGTAAGCAAAAACTAATTGCCGACGATGGCAATTGCACGACTGACCAATTCGCGTGCTTCGGCCAAGCGCTTTTGATAAAGCGCAAAGTCAGGTGGGGTGGTGCCAAGTGCGGCATCTGCTTGTGCAAACAACTCTTCTGCTCGAGCGAGCAACGCAGCCGGAGTTTCAAGACTTTCTGAACTTCCGCCACTCGATGGCAGAGTCGATGAAGTAGATGAATTGGCTGAGTCGTCAGATGCATCTGGCAACACCTCGACTGAGCCGTCATCGATACGGTCGCCAAGATTTTTGTCGAACCCGGGGAACAACTTAGAAATTGCGGCCGTTAGATCATCGTCCATTACAACGCGGTTGTTGTATGACGCCAAAAACTTTCGAACGAAAATCTGCTTTGCACTTGGGTCGTCAGGTCGCACAAATAGTGGTCGAACATAGACCAGACCTTTGCTGACGTTGATTAACTGCAGGTCGCCAAAAATAACTCGTGACCCTCTTTGGTCAAGCAAAGTAATTTGCTGCGAGACCACAGGATCGCTACCGATTTCTGCTGCAACGGTTGCCGGACCTTCGGGCAGTGGACCAGCAACTTCGTAAACCGTCAACTGCCCATATGTCTTTGGGTCACTTGATACGACCATGAAAGCACGAAGTTCTTTTCGAGCGTTGTCAGCCGAGAACGGTACAAACGGTCGCAGCATCGAAAACACGCCCGATTTCGCGCTCGAACGCGGTTCGTGAAACATCGTGTAGTAAGGCTCGAATCGTGCCACGCTTGCATCCCTAACTTCGCCAGTGTTTGCAGCATTCAAGTCGGTCCTGAAATCTCCAGCAATAACGCCGGTTAAACCCTCAGGTTCGGTTGCAGGTGCTTGAGCAACGCTCCATGCTGCGTCGCGATTGAAAAATAGTTTCGCGTCATCAAATTGATAGCGACCATAGGTGTTTGTCTGCACTCTAAACAGATCTTCTGGATACCTGAAGTGGTCTACTAATTCTTTTGGCGCAAGATCAACCGAAGTAAACAACTTCGGAAACACTGCCTGCCAAGTCTTAATAATCGGATCATTTTGATCTACGACATAAAAAGTCATCGAACCGTCATAGGCATCGACCACAATTTTTACGCTGTTGCGAACATAATTAAACGAAGTGTTTAAACCACTACCAAGCGTCAGTTGATCAATATTGGCCTGCTGGGCGTATGGATATCGATCCGTCATGGTG
This sequence comes from Ilumatobacteraceae bacterium, assembly GCA_030727685.1. Classification (GTDB taxonomy): domain Bacteria; phylum Actinomycetota; class Acidimicrobiia; order Acidimicrobiales; family Ilumatobacteraceae; genus BACL27. The sequence goes on along the minus strand of JANRBC010000126.1, from coordinate 1,586 downwards.
AACGCGTCTATAACCCATTGAACTTTTGAATCGACAACAACTGGATACGGGTCGGCATCGAGTCGCAAAAATGGAGCAACTTTTGCGATGCGTTCTTTGATATTGCGAATAAAGACAATTTGCGATTGATCGTCTAAAAGTGATGAACCGAACAAGTTGTATTCACCAAAGTGAACCGCAAATGCAACTCGGCGAGCGAGCGATGAAAGTTCAACGCCACCTTTGGCTGAATATTCTTGCGCCTTTGTATCCGCACAGGCCTGCTCGACTTCACCCGTTTTCACCAACGCATACGAGTCAAGACCTTCTCCGAAATAAAGTTCGGGTCGATCAATATCTAGATCTACGTAAATCGGTCGACCGTCAATGGTTACTTTGCTTGCAGGGGCTGCGATCAAGCCACAACCGTGTGTATACAAAAGATGTCGAGAAACCCAAGTGCGGTTTGGGATACCAGCGGTGTTTAGTTCGCGCGCCGCCACCAAAACTTGTTGTTCGCGGCCGTTAATTTTGTATCGATCAACATCTAGATCTCGAATTGCATAAAAAGAAGTTTGGCCTTCATCTAATATGAATCGGTCTCGCATTTGAATCGGGTCGAGTTGACGAACGTCAGAAAGTGGCTCTGAGTCACTTACGACATCAGCACTGGAAATCTGCTCGTATCCAACTTCGACACTTCTAACCGAATCAAGACCCATCGCATTTTTAGTCGCCAACAGGTTGCGCTCGATGAATGGCAATTCTTTGGTGCTGACGTTTGGCTGCACCGAAAACCGCTGAACGATCGCTGGGTAGATCTGCCCGGCAACTAAAGCGACAACAATCCAAAGAACTGTCGCAAGAACCGGCAATCGCCAACTCTTTTGCCAGACATTCCATAGAAACAGCGCCGCAACTGCAAGCGAAACCAAAATCATCAAACTCGTCGCAGGCAATTGTGCATTGACGTCTGTAAATGTCGCGCCCTGCACGACACTACGAGTCGACGCTGTCAGTTCAAATCGCCCAAACCAGTAACTCACTGCTCTTGAAACCGCTATCAGTGCAAACAGAACCGAAATATGTGCTTTGGCTTGAGGGGTGACATGTCGACCTTGAATCTGCAACTGAATCGCACCATTCAAATAATGTGCGATGAATGTGACAAGTGAAATCAAAATCAACGCCGCGAGCGACCAACTAATCAAAAACTGAATAAATGGCAACTTGAACACATAAAAACTGACATCGCGATTAAACAATGGATCTTTTAGGCCAAACGACTGTGCATTTCTGAATAACAGCCAGTCTTGCCATTGCGAGGATGCCGGCAAACCGACTAGTAGACCGAGAAGAAACGAGATAACAACTCGAACCAACCACTGGCGTGTTGCGACAAGTTGGCGATATCCCGCAAGAGCGCGTTGCTCAAGTGAAACCGGCACATCGCTCGGCGCCAATCGATCAGCCAACCATAAATTAAGCAGCGCGACCAGCGTGAAGATAGCGACAAACACTGCCCCGAGAGCAACTTTGGTGGTCAACACGCCCCAGAAAACATCTGATCGGCCGACCAAGTTGTGCCAAAGAACATCTACATAAAA
>JANRBC010000125.1 GCA_030727685.1 Ilumatobacteraceae bacterium | reverse complement strand
TGTTCATGCACGACCAAACTGCGATCTTGATGCTCGACGATAAGTGCACCCGCCTCTTGGCAAATTAGCGCACTCGCTAAATAATCCCACACACCGTGCGTGTTGAAATCAATCCACGCATCGATCACACCGTCAGCGACCAAACAAATATCAAGAGCCGCCGCACCGAGCGCACGAAACTGCCCCCACTTCGGTCGCTGTTTTGGAATGCCCGAGATACCAACAACCGCCTCGCGCAACTCAACACAACCGCTCGGCCGCATCGCAACACCATTATGAAACGCACCGCCACCAGCAGTCGCCCAATAGCGGTCATGACCGTTCGCTTGATTAACAACGAGACCAGCGCGCATGCCGTCTTTGTCGATTGCGCACAACGCAGTAGCAAACCATTGCACACCGCGGCTGGCATTTGTCGACCCATCAAGAGGATCCATCACGACACAAAGACCATCATCAGCGAACACACCAGTGATTTCACTTTCTTCAGACAACACAGCGACGCCAGCGCTAGTCAACACTTCGAGCGCGGCGGCATCGGCTCGTAAGTCAACTGCATATTGCGTGTCGCGCAAACCCGACAACGACCAATCTTTGTTCGCGCGCAGAACTTCGCCGACTGCATCGGCCGTCTCATTGAGCACCGCCAAAATTTCTTGATTTGAACTTGCTTTTGTTAATCGCGACACGAATTCCTCTCTCGCCACACTAATTGCTCGAGCCGTTTAACGAGTCGCTTTAAATGGCGTTGGCGCTGTGACTAATGCACTTACGTGACTATTTCGGCTGTCGCCAAAGCCCTAGTCTTAATAGGGTGAAATCAGCATTGCACAGCCTGATTGACGAATCGATCACGATCATTCGCGAAGTCGCCGCAGAGTTCGAACGCCCTGTGATGTTGTTTTCGGGCGGCAAAGATTCAGTCGTCATGTTGCACCTCGCCGTGCGTGCATTCAGCCCAGCACGAGTGCCGTTTCCGGTGATGCATATCGATACGGGTCACAACTTTGCCGAGGTCATCGAGTTTCGCGACCGTGCCGTACGCGACTTAGACGTGCAACTAATCATCGGTTCAGTGCAAGCCTCGATTGATGCAGGTCGAATTCAAGATGCAACCGGTCCGCGTGCGAGTCGCAACCCGCTACAAACTGTCACGCTGCTCGACTCAATTAAAGAGCACAAATTTGACGCCGTGTTTGGCGGCGCCCGCCGCGACGAAGAGCGTGCCCGCGCCAAAGAACGCGTCTATTCGCACCGCGACGCATTCGGTCAGTGGGACCCAAAAACGCAGCGACCAGAACTTTGGGGAATCTACAACGGTCGTCACAAACCGGGCGAACACTTCAGAATTTTTCCAATTTCAAATTGGACCGAACTAGATATCTGGCAATTCATCCGCGACTACAACATCGAACTGCCGAGCATTTATTATGCTCATCGTCGCCAGGTGTTTCGCCGCGACAACATGTGGATGGCGGTGTCACCGTTCATGAAACCCGAAGACGGCGAAACAGTTAGCGAAGAACTCGTTCGCTTTCGCACTGTTGGCGACGCCACATGTACGGCCGCCATTGAGTCATCAGCAACGACCATTGAACAAGTCATCGCTGAAACGTCGGTCGCACGAATTACCGAGCGCGGCGCCACTCGCGCCGATGATCGCATTTCAGAAGCCGGCATGGAAGATCGCAAAAAGTTGGGCTACTTCTGATGCAACGCCTACATTTTGCAACTGTTGGCTCAGTTGACGACGGCAAGTCAACTTTGATCGGTCGCCTGCTTTACGACTCGAAGAGCATCTTCGAAGATCAACTTGAGCACATTGAAGCCGTAAGCAAGCGCCGCGGCGACGACTATGTCGACTTATCGCTGTTGACCGACGGTCTGCGCGCCGAACGCGAGCAGGGCATCACAATTGATGTCGCTTATCGATACTTCGCCACACCAAAACGCAGTTTCATAATCGCTGACTGCCCTGGCCATATTCAATACACGCGCAACATGATCACGGGCGCATCAAATGCCGATCTGGCAATCGTGCTCGTCGATGCCCGTACCGGTGTTGTCGAACAAACACGACGCCACAGTTTGCTTGTTTCGTTGCTTGGCGTGCCGCACCTTGTTATCTGCGTCAACAAAATGGATCTCGTCGACTATGACAGCGAAGTTTTCAACCGAATACGTGAAGAGTTCGAAAGCTTTGCCTCTCGCCTCGACTTGCGCGATGTCACTTTCTTGCCAATCAGCGCACTTGCAGGCGACAATGTCGTCAGTCGTTCAGCCAACATGCCGTGGTTCGAAGGCCCGACACTGTTGCATCATCTCGAAAATGTATATACAGCGAGCGATGAAAATCGAATCGATACTCGCTTTCCGGTGCAGTTTGTTATTCGCCCACAACGTGCAGACAACCCGGACTATCGCGGTTATGCCGGACGTGTTGCTGGTGGAGTGTTGAGGGTTGGTGACGACGTCATGGTTCTGCCATCTGGTCTAACAAGCACCATCACCGGCATTGATTCACCCGATGGCGCACTCACACAAGCCGAACCAGGTCAAGCCGTAACAATTTTGCTTGCTGACGACTTGTCAATCACACGAGGCGACATGATTTGTCGACCTAACAACCGACCGAGATCTTCACAAGAGCTCGAAGCAATGTTGTGTTGGATGGACGACGCAGCGCCATTGCAAATCGACAAAATTTATTCACTCAAACACACCACGAAACTTGCTCGTGGCAAAGTTTCAAATGTCCTTTATCGCCTAGACATTTCAAACCTGCATCGCGAGACAGGCATTAAAGATTTGAAATTCAACGAAATCGGTCGTGTTACTTTGCATACAACAAGCCCGTTATTTTTCGACGATTATCACCAAAATCGCACAACTGGTTCATTCATTCTTATTGACGAAGCGTCGGGGCAAACTGCGGCTGCTGGCATGTTGCTCTCGCCTCGCTCATAAACCTCCAGCGCCTAAACTCATAGACACACATGGGCAAACATTATGACTAAGCCTGTATGGCACGAACCGCTAATCAGTCGCACGCAACGCTGGAACAAACACGGCCTATCTGGGGCAACAGTTTGGCTGACCGGGCTATCTGGCTCGGGTAAATCGACAATTGCCAACGAACTCGCCCGCGAACTTCTGAACACGAGTCGACTTGCCTACATTCTCGATGCCGACAACTTGCGTCACGGTCTTAGCGCAGGGCTCGGCTACTCAGATGATGACCGATCCGAGAATATTCGCCGAGTCGCCGAAGTTGCGTGCCTATTTGCCGATGCAGGCATTGTCGCCATCGTGCCAATCATCTCACCGTTCATCGCATCGCGCGAACACGCCAGAAAAATTCATCATGATAATGAACTTGCGTTTGTCGAAGTGCACGTCGCCACACCAATAGAAGAATGCGAGCGCCGCGACACAAAAGGCCTCTACAGCAAAGTGCGCAGCGGTGAAATGACTGGCCTAAGTGGTGTCGACAGCGTTTACGAACCGCCAAAGTCACCCGAGATAACAGTTGGCGCGAACAGCGAAACCCTCGAACAATCAGTCGCGATGATCATGGCGAAGTTGTTGACGAAAGCCGGCAAATGAAATCGAACTCGCCGCCATGGTAAGCGAAAAAGAATCTCCGTTAAAGCAACACGCCGGATTCTTGCTCGTTGCACCAAAACTTAAAATTATGTATTGCCCGACAACCAAAGTGGCGTGCAGCAGCATCAAGACACTGCTAGCCAAAGCAAGTGGCACTTACAATCAAGCACGACTTGATCAACTCATCGCACCGCACATCGCACGTTCGCAAACAATCCACGACATCAACATCAGCGGTTTGACAAAACTTGTTGACATGAGCGCTTCTGAAATCGACGAAATCTTGAATTCGCCCGAATGGTTGCGCGTTTATGCAACTCGTGACCCACTTGCTCGCGCTTACTCGGCTTGGGAGAACCGCATTTTTTCTCGAGCACCAGGCACACCAGAAAAAGTAAACGAACTTTGTCAAGACCAAATGATCGACGGTCGCATCAACGTCACCGCGAGTTTTGAGCATTTCGCCAAAATGATTTCAGTACATACCGACGAATTTATGAGTGACCATCACTTTTTGCCCCAGTCGCATATCGTGCAATCTGACAAGTTCAACTACAACATGGTCGCCCGAGTCGAACAGCCAGTCGAGATGCAACGCTTGGTCGATGAAATCAACCGTCGTGCCGGCACCTCACTGACGCTCGAGCGGCACAACTCAGGCTTTGGCATCAAACTCGACCAGGTTTGTGACCAACATACAGCCAACCGGTTGCAAGCGGTTTACGAAATGGATTATCAGACTTTCGGTTTTGCCACCCGCGCGTTTCCTGCCAGTATCGAACCGCTAGTTCTCACCGCAACCGAAACTGCAATGCTACGAAGTTTGCGCGCATCGATTGAAAGACTGCGATCAATTTCGCGGATAGCCCGTTCGCTCACAGGCTTTCGCTTCGGCTCGCGACAAATCTACAAATCAATTTTGCGCAAATTATCGCGTGGCAAGAAATATAGCGACCCACAAAATCTTTTCTGGTAACCAACTAGTGACCACCGACAAAACTTCGCCAGCAAAGATCGGCATCGTCACCGTTTCTGATCGTGCCTCTGCGGGTGTTTATAAAGATTTAGGTGGCCCTGCGATTCACGAATATTTCACCAAACACCTCGCTAACACTTGGCAACCAGTTGCTCGACTTGTCGCTGACGAAGTCGAACTAGTTGCCGCCACGTTGCGCGAACTCGCCGACGTCGAAAAGTGCTGCCTAATCGTGACGACTGGTGGCACGGGTCCTGCAGTTCGCGATGTCACACCAGAGGCAACCGAACAAGTTTGCGAAAAGATGATGCCTGGTTTTGGTGAACTGATGCGTGCGACTTCGCTCAAGGTCGTGCCAACCGCAATCTTGTCGCGACAAACCGCCGGCATTAGAGGTGGTGCGCTGATTATCAACTTGCCGGGCAAGCCATCCTCAATTAGCGAGTGTCTCGACGCCGTGATGCCCGCAGTGCCTTATTGCATTGATCTAATAAACGGCCCACGTGTCGAACTCACAAACGGTCTCGTCGGTTTTCGCCCTAAGGGCAAATAGTTCGCTAAATAGTTTTACTGCTCGTCGTACGGTTGGCCAGCGGCCTTCGGTGCGCGACTCGCACCAACAAAGCCGGCGACAACTACGAGCGTCACTAAATATGGCGCCATCAACAAGAACTCACTTGGTATGCCCGTGTCAAAGTTGCCGATCTTCAGACGCACCGCTTCGGCGAATGCGAACACAATCGCTCCGCTAAATGCACCAACTGGGTGCCAACGACCGAAAATTACAGCGGCGAGTGCAATGAATCCGCGACCGCCGGTGATGTTTTGATCAAAGCGACCGACCGTGCCGATCGGCCACCATGCTCCGCCAATGCCTGCAACTGCACCTGCGATTAACAAGTTGCGATAGCGCAATCTAATAACGTCGACACCGAGAGTGCCCGCAGCTTTCGGATACTCGCCTGCGGCTCGAGTGCGCAAACCCCAACGCGTGCGATACATCGCCCAAGTTAAAAGCGCTACGGCAGCAAACGAGAAGTAAACAAAAATTGTTTGTACAAAAAGAATTTGTCCAATGAACGGAATCTTCGACAATAGCGGCACCGATATCGGCATCACCGGCACAAGCGAGTTGTAGTCAGGGTTCGGCACTAGAACTCTAAAGCTCAAAAACGAAGTGATGCCGAGCGCAAAAAAGTTAATCGCAAAGCCGACGATCACTTGATCGACGCGATATTTGATAGAGAACACGGCGAGCACCCATGCCAGCAACATGCCCGTGAGTATCGCGATAATCGTGCCAAACCAAAGGTTCGTCAGCGACGCACCGACTGCGCCCATAAACGCACCGGCCAACAACATGCCTTCGATTGCAATGTTGATTACGCCACTGCGTTCGCACAAAATACCCGCGAGAGCACCCAGTGTTATCGGCACGCTGCGCGAAACAGTATCTTGCAACATGCCAACAAGGCTGAACGACTCGCCCGACGTTGCCCACGACAAGAAACTCATTACGAACATCGCAGTTGCAAGCGCCAAAACGATGTTTGAAACTTTGCCCAGCCCACGCCATAACTGCGCCGCACCTAGGCCGACAAAGACGATGCCGAAGATGTACGCAAATTGCTGCGCAGGCAATGTCAGCGAAAAACCACCTTCAGTCAGTCTGAAACCCGCATCACCCGGTCGGCGCGAAAAAATCACCAACGTGATTACAGCCAGACCTAGATATCCGTATCCGACGTTGCGAGCGCGCTTTTTTTGCTCTGCCGAAATCATCAACGCCTCACTCACCCGCCCCACCCCCTAAATGTTTGACCTTGGCTTGTGACTTGCGACTTAACCCTGAACATCGCTTTAACCAAAAGTGGTGCAGCAACGAACATCACGATTAATGCGCGCAAAACAATAATTAGATCAACTGGCACATCGGTGTTTGCCTGCATCGATCGGCCACCTGCCTGCAACGCACCGAACAACACTGCTGCCACAAGTGTGCCAATCGGTGAAGACTGACCAAGCAGAGCGACAGCGATTGCATCAAACCCAATATTGCCAGCCAAACTTGTCGAGGCGTAGCCGTATGTTCCGAGAACTTCGGTTGCACCCGCCATGCCGGCAAAGCCGCCCGCCAGCAGCATTGCCACAACCGTCAAACTCTTTGACTTCATGCCGGCATATTTTGCAGCATCGCTGTTTAAACCAGTTGCTCTCAATTCAAAACCTAGTGTGGTGCGCTTCAACAAATACCAATACGCAAAAGTTGCCAATAGCGCGACAAAAAACCCGGCGTGAGCAACGAGATCAGACCGGCCATCTAAAAATCCGAACAGCCTTGGCAAGCGAGCTTCGTCAACGACCAGTTTTGAAATTGGATCGGGGCGACCTTCACGCTGAAAAGTTGTTGTCTTCAATAGCCACAACACCAAGAAACTTGCGATGCTGTTGAGCATGATCGTCGTAATAACTTCGTGCGCACCTGTGCGCGCCTTCAAAACACCGGCAATGCCACCATAAAGTGCGCCGCCAATTGCTCCTGCAATCACAGCCAGTGGCACCTGCAACCAGCCTGGGCCTGTCATCGTGAAGCCGACCCACAATGCAGTCATGCCACCTGCCAACATCTGACCAGTTGCGCCAATGTTGAATAATCCAGCTTTGAATGCCACTGAAACTGCAAGACCACTCAGCAACAACGGCGTCGTGCCGGTGATCGTGTTCGAAATTGAGCGCAAACCCCAGAACGAACCTTGGAACAAAGATTTATACGCAGTGAAAACTGTCGAAAATGCTTTGCCGAAGTCGCCCGACTTCAACGCGTCAATGTCGGTGACCACGATAATTATCGCTCCGACAAGCAGCGATGCCAGAAGTGCCAAAAATGTATAACGCAGCGACTTGATTAGCTCTTTCACGAGTTGACCCCAACCGCATTTTCGGGCCGCGAACCTGCCATATACAAGCCGACATCCATATGGCTAGCTTTCTTTGGGTCAAGATCGGCAACTACCTTGCCGCGATACATCACCAAAATTCGATCAGACAATGCCATCACTTCATCTAGTTCGGTGCTGACAATCAAAATTGCCGTTCCAGAGTCGCGCTCTTTGACAATCTGCTCATGAATATATTCGATACTGCCGACATCGATGCCGCGTGTCGGCTGCGCTGCGAGCACCAATCGGATATCTCGACTCAACTCGCGCGCGACGATAACTTTTTGCTGATTACCACCTGAGAGCGTTGACGCCATTTGATCAGGATCACTGGTTCGAATATCGTAACTTTGCACCAACTCTTTGGCTTTTTCTTTTGCTTTCGACCATTTCATTTTGAAACCATTGCAAAATTCAGAATCGTGATATCGAGTTAAAACTAGATTTTCAGTAATCGTCATGCCGGTCACCAAACCTTGACGTTGACGATCTTCGGGCACATGACCCATGCCAAGTGTGTGCCGTTGTCGCGGCGACGCTTCAGTTATATCTTTGCCATCAAGAGTCAACGAACCCTGACTTGTTCGCCGCAAGCCGCTGATCGCCTCTACAAGTTCAGTCTGACCATTGCCCTGCACGCCGGCAACACCAACAATTTCACCTGCGCGAACATTGAATGAAACATTTTCGACTATCAAGCGACCATCCGGGTCAATGATGCTCAAGTCTTTTACATCGAGCACAACTTGCTTCGGCGACGCAGTTGCTTTGTTTACAGTCAATTGCACGGGTCGACCCACCATCATCTCGGCAATATGAGACTCTGAGGCAGTCTTTGGGTCGGCGTCACCAACAACTTTGCCGCGACGCAAAACATTTATTCGGTCGGCAATCGTCAACGCTTCTTTCAACTTGTGCGTGATAAAGACAACACCTTTTCCAGCATCGGTAAGCGTGCGAACGATCGAGAAAAATTCGACAATTTCGCTTGGCGTCAATACCGCTGTTGGCTCGTCAAACACAACGATCTTCGCGTCACGCAGCAAAACCTTGACAATCTCAACGCGCTGCCGCACACCAACGGGCAAGTCTTCAACTATCGCATCAGGGTCAAGGTTCAAGTTGTATCTGTCAGATACTTCGCGCACCTGCTTTCGCGCGCGCTCAATATCAAGTGCGCCGAATCTCTTCGTCGGCTCTGAGCCAAGCACGACGTTCTCGGCAACCGAGAAAACCGGCACCAACATAAAGTGCTGGTGCACCATGCCAATGCCCGCCTTTATTGCATCTGCCGGAGAGTGAAAATTTACCGCGGTGCCGTCGACCAGAATTTCACCCTCATCGGCTTTGTACAGGCCGTAAAGAACGTTCATAAGCGTTGATTTGCCTGCGCCATTTTCGCCAACGAGTGCAAGTACTTCGCCAGTCGAGATCGACAGATTTACCGAGTCGTTGGCAATAACACCAGGAAACTTCTTGGTGATTCCTCGTAACTCAAGTTTCATCTTTGTTGTTACCTCGTTGCGAACGGCTAAAAAGAGACTAGTCGGCACGATTCGCTTGCAAAAATTCGTACGCAAAAACAAAGGCCCTACTGCTTGCGCAGTAGGGCCAAAGTTTTAAACTTCTGCCGTTGTTACGGCAAGAAATTAGATTTTGATTGTGCCGTCGGCGATGCCTTGACCGATTGCCTCAACTTCAGCTTGAAGTTCTGCTGGTACTGCTGTGTAAGCAACACCAACGCCACCGTTTGCCAAAGTACCGACATAGTTGTCTGATGTCGTCACACCATTAACTGTGTCTGTGATCGCTGCGAGTACTGCTGCGTCAATGTTCTTCAACACTGATGCGATGTATACCTCTGCAGCATCTGGGTTCGAAACGCTCATGTCAACGTCAACACCGATGATCTTGACCTTGCCACCCGACTCCATTGCGAATTGGGCTGAACCAAGACCCACTGGACCAGCCACTGGGAAAATGATGTCTGCGCCTTCGTCTGCCTGACTTTTGGCAATGTTCTTGCCGTCGTCGAGGCTCTGGAAGTTTCCGGCGAATGTGCCGTCTTGCTTCGCTGTGTCCCAACCGAGAACCTTAACTGTGGCGCCCTTTTGTTCGTTGTAGTAAGCAACACCCTTGGCGAAACCGTCCATGAAGATGCTCACTGGCGGAATGTTGATGCCACCGAATGTGCCAACGACGCCAGTCGTTGTCATACCTGCAGCCAAATAGCCAGCCATGAATGACGGCTGATCGGTTGCGAACACGAGACCACGTGCGTTTGCGATCGGTGGATCAAATGCTGAGTCAACGATTGCATAGTTCGTGCTTGGATTTGCTTCTGCTGCAGCTTTTGTTGCATCGCCGAGCAAGAAACCAACTGTCACGATGATATTGCAACCTTTGTCAGCAAAGTTCTGCAAGTTTGGCGCGTAGTCAGCATCTGATGTTGACTCAAGCAAGTCGATTTCTACACCGAGAGTTGATTCTGCATCTTGCATACCTTTGTAAGAAATCTGGTTGAAGCCTTTGTCGTCAACACCACCAGTGTCGGTTACTTGGCAAGCAAGAATTCCTTCACCTGGCAACGCTGCGTATGTCTCTTCTGTGACTTCGGCTGTTGTCTCTTCTGTTGCTGTGTCGCTGTCACTACCGCAGGCACCTGCGATGAGTGAAAACGCAGCAATGGCAAGAGCAGCAGACTTCAGTCCTTTGCGCTTAATCATTGGTTGTTCTCCCTTTGCACACACCCCGATGGTCTATGCGTTTTGTGTGACGAGACTAGCGCATCCTCGTAACAGGTTAAAAAGTGGGCCAGGTAGGGATCGAACCTACGACCAAGGGATTATGAGTCCCCTGCTCTGACCACTGAGCTACTGGCCCCACGCAATCAGCCAAACGCTACCCGCTCGGGGACTGGTAAAAACTGGCCGTCGCTTAGTTACGAAGTGACGTCTTTATGTGCGAATCGATTGATTGCTAATGCGTAAAGAATAGTGCCCGCGATAAAGCAATAACTACCGCCCCGAATCATCACCGAATAATCAATGGTCGTCGCCAGAGCATCAAACCACGAAAACGCGTAGTGAACTGGTAGCCAATCGCGAATCTTGCCAAGCGCTGTGATCGTGTCGAGAATGCTGAGCAGAATCGAAATTGCCACAGCAACACCAACAGCACCGAGCGGCGCATCTGTTCGCACGCTCAAATAGAAAGCGAGCCCGGCAACAAACATCAGCGAGATCGCGATGTAAATCGTGATAATTGCGATTCGCGAGATGGCAACTGGGTTTGTAAATGTTGCCCCGAGTGGGCTTTGCAAAGGTTTTGTGCCAAACGCAATCGCGCCGACGATCCACGAACTAATCGGCATGATCAACACCGCCAAAACCGACAGACTCAAACTGACTTTGATTTTTTGAACCAGCAGACGCGCTCGCGGAACGGGCGACGCCAACAAATATCTCAGAGTTGACCACGACGCTTCAGATGCAACTGTGTCGCCATTGAATAACGCAATCACTGTGACTAAAAGAAATGGTGTGGCAAAATAAAGCATCGTCACGGTGAAGTTTGAGGCGCCGATAGTTGCTAAGCCAATCAAGTCGGTTGTGCCAGAGCCAAGTCGCGTCGGTCCGCCACTGTTGCCCGATGGACCAAACTTCACTGCAATCGCCACCAATACCGGAAGCGATACCACAAACAAATAAGCAATCGCGGTGCGCTTTCGTTTTAGTTGTCGATACATCTCGATCCGATATGGCAAAGTCTTTGACGCTGAGTAGCTCATTAGTTCTCCTGCCCGATGACCAAATCGTCTCCGATTAGTTCAAGAAAAATCTCTTCAAGCGATTGCGACCGGCGATTTTTTGACAGCAGATCTTCCATTGGACCAAATGCGACAAGTTCGCCACGATGCATCAAAACAACATGACTACATGTCTGTTGAATTTCTGCTAGCAAGTGCGACGAGATAACAACAGTTCGGCCAGTCGACGCATAATTTTTTAAAACCTGTCGCATCTCGGCAATCTGCTGGGGGTCGAGACCGTTTGTCGGTTCGTCTAAAACTAAAAGATCTGGCATGCCAAGCATTGATTGGGCAATCGCCAAGCGTTGGCGCATGCCTTGACTGTAGGTGCGCACTTTTTTATCCAATGCGGTGCCGAGTTTTGTAATTGCAACGACTTGATCAAGATGTTGCTCACCATCGCGACCAATTGATCGCCAATAAAGTCGAAGATTTTCGCGACCCGATAGATGCGGCAAGAAGCCCGGCCCTTCAATGAAACAGCCGATGTTCGAAAGCGCCGGCGAGCCCGGGTACACCGATTCGCCATTCAAATAGATCGAGCCGTTCGTCGGAAAAATCAGACCCATCACCATTCGAAGTGCCGTCGTTTTGCCCGCGCCGTTGGGGCCGAGAAGGCCGACTACTTGTCCGCGTTGAACTTCAAACGACAGATCTGCAACTGCTCGATGACCGTCTTTATATGTCTTACTTAGATTTTCTACTGCGACAAGCGCGATGCTCGTTTCTTTGGCCGGCGCAATTTTGGGTCGGCGAATTCGAACAAAGATAGCCGCGAGAATTACTGAAGCAAAAGCGCCGACTGGCCACAATATGTTTGCCGAACTCGACTGCGCCGCAGTTGCAATAGATGTTTGATATGTCAACGGTGTGAGCGGTGATACAGAATAAAAACGCGATGTCTTTGGCGTTTCATAGCCTTGATCAGTCGAGGAAATGCCGACTGCAATAACGTCACCAATCGAAGCGTCTAAAATTGTGGCTGGCAGATTGATTACGACATCGGTGCCGCCATCTGAGATATTTGCAATTCTGACTGGCGCAACAATTCCGTTTGGCAGATTAATTGCGCCGCTCGGCGATTTCGTGACCAACGAAAAGAAAAGAGTCGCTTCTGGCTCGGTGCTGGTAATTCGAACTTTGATCGACGACGGACCGACAACTGAAATTGGTTCAGTCAATGGCGCGCTCTCCAACAAGCCACTCTGTCCAGGTAAAAATGCTGGGCTGAAACCAGCGAGGTTTGAAAGCAATTGTGAGGCAAGTGCGCCCGCCGAACCAATGCCCGGAAGCGCCGAAATCGCGCTCGGCACCCCGCCAATCGGATAAATCATCGCAGTAGTTGGGGTCACTAATTGCAACTGTTGTAGCTCATTTTCGAACGGCAGTTTTTCGCTGGTAAACACTTTCGGAATCACCGTCGAGTCTTGAAGCGAAATTGAACCATTCGATCTCGTGAATTGGAAGACCGGAAACTCGATTTCGCGATCGAGCAAATGCTTTTGAAACCACAACAAGAACTGTTCTCGCAAATAAGGTGCTTGCGCGTTTGAGCCGTCATGGCCATCTGCATGCCAGATCAGTGAGAGCGGATTGTCGGTTTTGTTCTTCTTCAACTCTCGAGCAAGTTTGTAACTCTCACTGAGCGGAAACAAAGAATCGGCTTGACCTTGACTCAATAAAGTTGGAGCCAAAATCGACGAGGCGTATTTGATTGGCGAAACTGACTCAAGAAGTCTTTTGTCGCTTAAACTTGGCTTGCCCTGCAGCACCGCGTTTTGATATGCATCACACCAACGCTGCGCAAACGAACCACACTCGCCGAGGTATGCACTTTGTAGCGTGACCGCAGAAAAGAATGTGCCCGCCCAAACTTTTTTGAAAGGACCCGATGTCACTGACCGTTCAACAGATTGCGGAAACAAGCCTTGCTCTAAATCACTCCATGAGATATCAGAAATTACGGCATCGATTCGCGAATCTTGGCTGGCAGTCAAGAGAGCATTGGCGCCGCCGTATGAACTTCCCATGATTCCGACCCGCGGATCACCTTCAACATCGAGAACCACATTTTTGCTTTTAGCTAGATGAGTAATCAACGCACGAGTGTCAGCGACTTCGCTATCGATTGAATTCATCTCAATTTGCCCGGTTGATTCGCCGAATCCGCGGGCAGACCATGTCATGACGACAAAACCTTTCGACGCAAAAAACTTTGCCTCTGATTCGACCGACTCTTTACTTCCGCCAAATCCATGAGCAATCAATATTGCTGGCGCCGGAAGTTTTTTTGGAAGATACTGACTTGTGTCTATTGAAACTCCTGGTGCGGTTTCAATGATCTCTGAAACTATTTCATCAGCCTTGACGACCGAGGGCGACATTACTGAAGCGAGCATCACCGCCAACATAGAAATTGCTCGAATTCTCACTCGCTCAATTTAGGGGAAATGTCACACGTATCTTTGTATTTTTAATTGCTATTCTTTGACGCGTGCACTTTAAACATTCACTTTTAGCCGCAGTGTTACTTATTTCTCTTGCACCCCAATCAGCAAGTAGCGCGTCTGCTCAGTCAAAAACCAAAAAATACACGGTGACGATGAAGAAGGCCCACCTTCCATCCGCACCGAAAAACGGCACTGACGACTATCGATGTTTTCTTCTCGATCCAAAAGTGACCGAAGATTCGATCATTCGCACAATTCAATTCATCCCGCAGCGTAAAAATTTTGTTCACCATGCGATCATCTTTCGTGTAACTGACGCCGATCTTCCTCAAGCGGTCTCTCAAGATAAAAACGGCAAGGGCTGGCCATGTTTTGGTGGTTCAGGTCTTGGCGGCATGTTGTCGTCTTTTGTTTCGACGCCATGGCTCAGTTCGTGGGCACCGGGCCGCGGCATCGATGTCTCGCCTACTGGTTATGGCACGCCATTTAAAAAAGGTGAGCAGTTTGTTTTGCAAGTGCACTACAACTTGTTGGCTGCCAAAGGCGGCAAAATTCAAACTGATCAATCAAAGATCGTCATGGAGACGATCCCCGCAAAGGGCGCAAAAGTTAAACAACTTCATGTCGAACTCTTTCCGGCGCCAGTTGAACTTCCATGCCCCGCTGGCGTGACGGGCCCGCTTTGTGATCGCAAACAAGCACTCATTGATCTCGCTTCGCGAACCAGCAAAATGAGTGCGTTTGAATCTGCGGGCATCAACATTCTTTGTGGTCAAGATCCGTTTAAGCCGACGCCGTCTCTTACTTCGCGTTGCGACAAAGTTATTACTTCAAACTTCACAATTATTGCGGCCGCGGCGCACATGCATCTTTTGGGGCGAACATTATCGCTGACGCTAAACCCAGGCACTGCTTCAGAAAAAACGATTCTTGATGTCAAGAAATACAACTTTGACGATCAGTCAGGCACTGTGCTCAAAACTCCGGTGAAAGTCAAGGCCGGTGACACGATTCGAGTTACCTGCTCTTTTGATCCGACCCTTCGCCAGAAGCTTCCCGAGCTACAAAAGTTGCCGCCCCGCTATATCACTTGGGGCGAGGGCTCTTCCGACGAAATGTGCCTCGGCGTCATCTCCGCCACCAAATAATTTTCTCAGTCACTCCACTCTTAGCGAGCTAGTGGCAAGAGTGAGGGGCGGGGGCGACATCAATGCCCGGGCTGCGCGCAAAAAAACCGCTCGG
>JANRBC010000124.1 GCA_030727685.1 Ilumatobacteraceae bacterium | reverse complement strand
CACATCGCGAATCTCTTCTGCCGAGTAACCCAGACCTGCCAACGCATCGCGCACATCGCCGACACTCGACGAACCACCTACCTGATTTGATGGTTCAAGAATGTTTAAGTGCAAACGATTCTTGAGCTCGATTAATAGACGTTCTGCAGTTTTTTTGCCAACACCAGAAACAAGAGTCAACGCAGCGATATCTGAACCAGCAACAATGTCAACCAGCGCGCGAGGCGAATGGGTTGCTAAGACTGCCATCGCCATTGTCGGACCAACACCATGTGTGCCAACTAAAACCTCAAAGCATTTTCGCTCGTCGCGATCAAGAAATGCATAGAGCGTTTGCGCATCTTCACGCACGTGGTGGTGCACGTAAAGAAAAGCTTTTGAAGTTGGCTCAAGTTCACCAAGAGTGCGCGGAGTGACATGAACCAAGTAGCCGACACCGCCAACTTCGAGCAAAACTGTCGAGTCGCTGGTGCGCTCGAGCACAACGCCACGCAAAGAGCCGATCACATCGTGCCCATCGTCGACTGAGCAATCTTTGCGGATAATGGACTCGACGCAATATGGCACAGCGCAATCGCTGCCGCATCTGCCGCGTCTGCCGGTTTCGGAATTGAATTTAACTTCAGTCGCTCTTTGACCATCTTTTGAACCTGCGCTTTATCAGCACTGCCCCAGCCCGTTAATGCAAGCTTGACTTGATTGGGTGAATATTGCACTACTTCGATGTTGCGTCTGGCCGCGGCACTCAACACAAGCCCGCTAACTTGTCCAACACTCATCGCTGTGCGCACATTTGATTGAAAAAATATACGCTCGACTGCTACCGCCGATGGTTGATACTCGTCGAGCAACTCTTCAATCTCGCGAGCGATCTCAGCGAGACGATTCGGCAAATCTATTTCTGGACTTGTACGCAACACCCCGAGCGCAGACATTGAAACTTCGGTGTTTCCGGAAACACGCAAAACGGCGTAACCACAACGAGTCAAACCAGGATCAATGCCTAGAACAATGCTTGCACTGGGGGCGAACATATGTTCATCTTAGTAGATGCCTATCTAGGCTTTGGCGACTGCCTCGATGAGTTCGCTAACGGGGCGAAATTTCACCCCGAGCACCGAACGATGTGCATATTTAATGACGCCATTGGCGTCAATCACAAAAACACTTCGCTTGGGCAGACCCAAAAGACCCACTACTGAGTAGAGACTTGCAACCGTTTTATCAGTATCTGAAAGAAGCGGAAACTTATAACCTTGCTTGGCGCTGAACGCCTCATGGCTAGCAATATCTTGTGCCGAAATCGCCAAGATCTGTGCGTTCACACTTGCAAACTGACTCAGTTCGTTGTTGTACGCGCACAGTTGCTTGGTGCAAACCAAAGTGTCATCGCCCGGGTAGAACACAAGCACGACAGTTTGTCCGCGAAACTGAGACAGCGAATAATTCTTATCTGATGTGCCGGGCAAAGTGAAGTCTGGTGCAAGATCGCCGATGTCAACAGGTTTTGGCGTGGCCACGATTTAACCTACTTCTTGCATCAGTGATTCAGAAATGTCAAAATTTGCGTAAACATCTTGCACATCATCATTGTCGTCAAGTTCATTCATAATTTTTAAAATTGCTTTCGCTTCATCGGGATCATTAATCGTAACCGTATTAGCCGAGAGCATCGTCGACGTCGCCGAGCTGACTGAAATTTTTGCAGACTCAAGTGCCGATTTGAGTTCATAAACCTGGCTCGGGTCGCAAGTGACATGCCACAACTCTTCTTCTTCGCTGATGTCTTCAAGCCCGTGATCTAAACCAATCGTCATTAACTCTTCTTCGCTCGCCGACTTCGGAACAAGAATTACGCCTTTGCGCGAAAACTGCCAACCAACAGAGCCTGGTGCAGCCATCGAGCCACCTTGCTTCGAAAAAATAATGCGTACATCTGCCGCAGTGCGATTGCGATTGTCAGTCAAAATATCGATCAACATCGCCACACCGCCAGGCGCATAAGCCTCGTAAGTGACTGACTCATATGCTTTGCCGTCGGTTTCGCCCATGCCGCGTTTGATCGCACGATCGATTGCGTCGTTAGTCATTGATGCAGCCTTCGCCTTTGCCACAACCGTGCGCAGTGAAGCATTCGTAGAAACATCACCACCACCCTCGCGTGCAGCAACCTCGAGCAGGCGCGCCAGTTTTGCAAAAGTCTTGCCACGAACTTTGTCGATCGCGGCTTTCTTGTGCTTGATTGTTGCCCATTTAGAGTGACCCGACATTTTTATATCTCCTTTACGAACATCTCGTGAATTCGCTTATCGGGCGAAAGTTCTGGGTGAAACGAAGCGACTAAAACATTTTTTTGTTTGGCCAAAACTATGTCGTCACCGAACTTGGCCAAAATCTCGACCGCCCCATCGGCTTCGACGATGCGCGGAGCCCGAATAAAAACTGCATGAAATGGACTACCAAAACTTTCGACATTGATCTCGGCTTCAAAGCTGTCGATTTGCCGTCCATAGGCATTGCGCTGAACTTCAATATCAATTGCGCCAAATGGGAGCTGATCATCACGGCCATCGATAATTTTGCTGGCCAACAAAATCATTCCGGCACAGGTGCCGAAAACAGGCAGGCCTTCATGAATTAATTTCTTGATCGGCTCGAATAGTTCAGATGACTCAAGCAACTGCGACATTGTTGTCGACTCGCCACCCGGCATAACAAGGGCATCTACAGAAGCCAAATCTTGCGGTGTTCTTACTTCTTGTGTCGACACGCCAATCGAATTGAGAACTGTTATGTGACTACTAAATGCACCCTGAAGGG
>JANRBC010000123.1 GCA_030727685.1 Ilumatobacteraceae bacterium | reverse complement strand
GTTAAAAAGAAAACCCTCTGGGCCTTTTGGCTCAGAGGGTGCGGCTGCAGTGATATGCGACTGCGCCGTTACGTAAGTAGAAGCTCGTTTCGTGAAATCATTATCTTCAGTTTAACTAGCCGCCCTGCAAATAAAACCCGTAAATCAACTCGGGGTCGGGGTTAAGAAATTTCGAAATTGCCATGGGTCGGTGGTGTCAACGCGGCCCGTATTGCCGAACCCAGGAAACAAATCATTGCGCGTCTTTAATGGATCCCAATCGGTCGGCGTACTGTGAATCTCGCCGATGTATGGTCGGGCATCGGCCAGCACCGACTTCCATGGCAGATCGTCTGGCACGCAGACACCTTCGCTCGGGCTTGCGATCATCCACTTCAAGGCCGCAACAACCGAGCCAGCAACTTGCAGAGTCGTTGCGCTCTGACCGTCAACGATCGACCGCGCTTCGTCGATCGATAGGCGAGAGCCCGTCCACCAACCTGTGTAGTCGTGACCGAGAAGCAAAACACCAAGTTCATCGCGACCAGAAATAATTTCGTTGTTCATGATTCGCTCTTTTGGTTGCTTTTGCCAATTGCGCATGCGCAACTCGAGAACGCTATTGATCGCTTCGTTTGACGGGCAATACGAATAGTGAACAGTTGGACGATAAATCGCTTTGCCAGAATCGTCGCGCACAGTTAAGTGATTGCTCATCGTGTAACTCTCGCCGTGACGAATGATCATGCCGAGAATTTCTCCGCTCGGCACCCATGAGCGCACCCAAGTTTCCATGCCAGGTTGCGCCAAACAAATTTGATTGCACGGGCCATCGTCGGCGTGCACTTGCGCGTTGGCTGGCATCCATCGTTCGTGTGTGCCCCAACCCATTTCGGCAGGCGCGACACCTTCTTCATAAAAACCTTCGACCGACCATGTATTGACGAATTCGTTGACTTCTTTTGGTTGATCAGTAATTTGCGTGTCGCGTTCGCTGATGTGAATTACACGCGTGCCGGTCAACATTGCCAGACGATCGAACGACTCGCTGGCCAAAGCAGACTCGATTGCGCTTTGACGCGAGCCCGCGCGACCGTCACTCAAAATTTTGTTCGAGATTTCGAACAGCGCTTGTTTTGCAAAGTGAGAAACCAAGCCCGGGTTCGCGCCGTGTTCAACGACGGCACTTGGTCCTTTGTTTGAACTCCACTTGGCAATCATCTTGCGAATTGATTGATGGCGCACATAAAGCGTGCGGTCAAGCGGGTGTGTTGCCGCCATGTCGTAGTAAGGGTCCCACAGTTCGACAGACGTGTTGAGATATCGCACGCCACGCATGCGACACCATTCAAGAATTGTTGGGCAGTCGATATTCCAGGCGAGGTCGAGCAAAATATCGCCGGCAGCCAAACGTTCTGCCAAAAAGCTGTCGAGGTTTTCGCGTGTTACTTGACCGATTTCGTATTTGACACCTTGCTTAATTGCGTCAGCAACACGATGCCGGTTGTCGACAAAATCGACGATCGTTATTGAACTTGTCGCAATTTTTAGATCACGAATTAAAAGCGGAACAACACATTGCGCAACAGAACCGCAACCAAGAACAAGCACCCGACCCGGGTTTGCTTGTGTGCTCACGCGTATCGAGGGGCGGAGTCGTCCTTGCCAGCGGTTAGAAGTGTTTGTAGAGAAGCTTCAAAGACTGCGTCTGATGGCACCAACAATTTTTGCCAATCGTAAACGATTCCTTTGCGACCCGTGAACAACGGCTCGTCGAGAAATGCTTGTTGCATACTTTGGTTAAACACAATTTTTGACCCTACACATCTCATATTCATTTGTCTACTGTCTGAGTGGTCAGCCGAAACTGACTCACGAGTCAGTGAACTGCGGTTGGTAGGGTGAGAGTTCACATGTCAGAACCGAGATCGCGGCGTAGCGAGCCAAATGGCCCCCGCCGAAATGCAAATTCGCCAAGGCGCCCAACGAATTCAAGTCGATCTAGTGGATCAACTGGCGGCTCAAACTTTCGCTCAGCCAACGGGTCTGGCGCCGGGTCAGGCGACTCGAGCGAGAACGCGAGCGGCAATATTGGCTCGAACACGAACGTTCGCGAGGCTGTGTCGACGCCGACTCAGTTCGCCGCGCTCGGTGTCAGCAGTCGGGTTGACGCTGGTTTGGCAAGCGCTGGGTTCGCCGCACCATTTGCGATTCAGACCGAGGCGATACCAGTAGCACTCACGGGCGTCGACGTTTGCGGTCGCGCGCGCACGGGCTCGGGAAAAACTTTGGCGTTCGGTGTGCCGATGATTGATCGCGCAACTCGAGATCCGCAAAAAGCCAAACCAAATAAACCGCGTGGCGTCGTGCTTGTGCCGACACGCGAACTTGCGGTTCAAGTAACAGATGTGCTGGCGCCGATTGCACAACATTGCGATGTGCGTGTCGTCGCAATTTACGGTGGCGCTGCTCGCGACAAACAAGTTGAGCAACTCGTGCGCGGCGTCGAAATAATTATCGCTACACCATTGCGACTAATCGACTTGATGAAAAACGGTGAAGCCGATTTGAGCGAAGTCGAAATGATCGTGCTCGACGAAGCAGACCGCATGGCCGATGAAGGTTTCATGCCGCAAGTCGAGTGGGTGTTGCGTCACGTCACGAAAGAACATCAGACGATGCTTTTCTCGGCGACTCTTGATGGTCAGGTTGCAACACTCGTCAAGCGCTATATGAAATCGCCGCAAGAGATCAGCATTGATGCGCCAACCGACACTGTTGGCACGATGCGCCACCTATTTCTAGGTGTTCACCATATGGATAAAAACCGCGTGATCGCCGCCATGGCTCGCGCAGGCGGTC
>JANRBC010000122.1 GCA_030727685.1 Ilumatobacteraceae bacterium | reverse complement strand
GACTCGCAACTCGACAAACTGCTCGACGCCTTCGCCAAAGCCGCCTCCGGCAAATAAGCCTCGCTCAAATAGTTGCGCGAAAACGCTTATTTTATTTCTTGGGGTGAGTGAGAAGTTTCATCAGGCTGCTGGTGTCCCAGCGTGAGCCGCCCATTTCTATAACGCGGGCATAAAGCGCGTCTACGAGTTTGGTCATTGTCAGATCGGCGCCGTTGTTTTTTGCCTCATCGAAGCAAATGCCGAGGTCTTTGCGCATCCATTCGACTGCAAAACCAAAGTCGTATTGATCGCGCACCATTGTCTTTGAGCGATTTTCCATTTGCCATGATTGCGCAGCGCCTTTTGAAATAACTTCAACGACCTGATCTGCGTCAAGACCGGCACGCATCGCAAAATTAAGTGCTTCGGCAAGACCCGAGACAACGCCTGCGATGCAAATTTGATTAACCATTTTGGTCAACTGCCCCGCACCTGCATCGCCCATGCGCTGACACGCTTTGGCGTAAGCATCAAAGACTGGCCGCATTCGATCAAATACTTTTTGATCGTCACAACCACACATCACAGTCAGCGCGCCATTTTCGGCACCAGCCTGACCACCTGACACCGGCGCATCAATGAAGCCAACACCTTTTGCGCTACATGCAGCCGAAAGTTCACGCGCAAGAGTTGCTGATGCAGTTGTGTGATCGACGAGCACCGAACCCGACTTCAGACCAACAACCAGACCATCTGCACCAAACACAACGCTGCGAACATCGCCATCGTTGCCAACACACACCATCACAACATCACATTGCTCGCCAACTTCGCGAGGCGTCAACGCAAAACTTCCGCCATTTTTCTCAACCCACTGTTGGGCTTTTTGCGTATTGCGGTTGTAGACAACGACATCATGGCCCTTGCTGGCGAGATGGCGCGCCATTGGCGAGCCCATCACACCGAGTCCGCAAAAGCCAACTTTCATTTCGCGTCAGCCCGCCGAAAAACTATTTCTTTTTCGATGCTGCTTTGGTGGCCGCAGGTTTGGCAGGCGTCTTTGTGGCCGCCGACTTGGCTGCACCTTTGGTGGCAGTTTTCGCTGGCTTGAGAACACCCTTTTCAAGCGCCTTGTCTAAATAGATTTCGGCTTCTTCGGTTGTGCACTTCAACGCGGGCTGAATTTCAGAAATTAAATTGACTCGCGCACGGTCGTACATTGTTTTTTCAGCTGCCGACAAAGCCGAGTCACGATCGCGTGCGGCTAAATTGCGCACAACTTCGGCGACTTGATAAACATCGCCGCTCTTGAGTTTTTCTTGGTGATTCTTAAATCGGCGCGACCAGTTTGCCGGCACGCGAGGGTCTGCTTTCGAAAGAACTGAGACCAAGTCTTGCAACTCACTCGAAGAAACTGGCGGACGCACACCGACCGCAGAAATTTGTTCTACTGGTATTGACAAAGTCATTTCGTTGATCACGGTGCGCAAGATCAAATAGTCAGATGTCTTGCCAAAGGCCTTCATTCGCTTGATGTTCAAAACGATGCAAGCACCGTGTTGTGGATAGATGACTGTGTCACCCTTTTTCCATTTAAGTTTCACTAAATACCCTTCTCAATCAGACCCCAAAGGATACGCCACGAACGGCCAAATAGCCGAATAATTTATGACCTAAGCCGCTCGTTGCGTGGGTCGAACAACGGCTCTTGCCCAACAGTGGCTTTCTTGCGCTCACCGAAAATTTCGATCTCAAGTTTGGTGCCAGCTGCCTCAAACTCGGGGCGCACATAGGCAAGCGCCACGCTCTTGTTTAGCGTGAAGCTCCAACCGCCTGAAGTCGCGATGCCGATTCGCTTTTCGCCGCTAAACACCGACGCACAAAACGGTGCATCTGCATCGCCATCTTCGTCAAGTGTCATTGGCACGAATCGCCACTTTGAGCCAGCAGCTTTTTCGGCAATCAATGCATCACGACCCACAAATGCAGGTTTGGTCAAGTCAACGAAGCGATCAAGCGATGCGTCAAACGGCGAGAAGCCAATTTCAAGATCACCCTTCCATCCGCGATAACACTTGTCGAGGCGCAAACTATCGACTGCATAAATGCCCATATCGACGATTTGATGATTCTCGCCCGCTTTCCAGATTGCGTCATAGAGAGCGACCATCTGCTCGTTCGAAGCGTGTAACTCCCAGCCAAGTTCGCCGACATAGTTGACGCGCAAAGCACGCACCGGGCCAACTGCAGTGTCGATCATGCGCATCGACAACCATGGAAACGCAGCGTTATCAAGTGCGGATGTCGTGACTTGCGACAAAACTTCTCGCGAACGCGGCCCAACCAAAATCAGTGAACCGTAATCTTTGGTTACATTCTTCAGCGTCACCGAACCATCTGTGGGCAACGCCATCTCGAGCACATCGAGATCGTGCCACTCTGAACTCGCAGCACCAACCAAGTAGAAACTGTCTTCGGCAACGCGAACAACGGTGAACTCGCTCAGAACTTTGCCATCGGGCAACAACGCGTAAACCAAACTTATGCGACCAACTTTTGGCAATTTTGTGCAAAGCAAATTGTCAAGATATGCAAACGCACCCGGGCCTTTGACCTCAATTTTGGTGAAGCCTGGCAAATCAAGAATCGCCACGCCGTTTCGCGCCGCATGCACTTCTTTGGCGACAACTTTGCGCCATCCATTGCGTCTGAAGAACGACAGCGAGTGATCAGTGACTTCGTTCTTCGGATCAAAATAAGTTGGTCGCTCCCAACCGCCGCGCGCGCCGTATGAAGCGCCTTTCTTTTTTAGTTTTTCGTAGAGAGGCGAAACATATGCAGGTCGGCCTGCTGGTCGCTCTTC
>JANRBC010000121.1 GCA_030727685.1 Ilumatobacteraceae bacterium | reverse complement strand
TTGCGGCGTATATCAACTATTGTTAGGCGTCGTCATGAACAGCACCAGCGCACAAACAACACTGCCTGCGCAGGTGGTTTTGGTTGTCGATTTTGGGGCACAATACGCGCAGTTGATCGCGCGGCGTGTTCGCGAAGCCAAGGTTTATTCAGAGATTGTTGCGCACACGATTACGGCCGCTGAAGTAAAAAAGCGCAAACCTGCGGCGATCATTTTGTCGGGTGGGCCGAAAAGTGTTCACGTTGACTTGGCGCCAAAACTTGATGCTGCAATTTACGAACTCGGAATTCCGATTTTCGGAATTTGCTATGGCGTGCAGTTGATCGCCCAACAACTTGGCGGAGAAGTTGCCCGCGGTGGCAGAGGCGAATATGGCCGAGCGATTATGCGGCGCATTTCGGGTGTTAAGTCGAGTCTGCTGACAGATTCGATAGTTGAACAATCACGTGATCTGAGTGTTTGGATGAGTCATTTTGATGCAGTGACGCGTGTGCCCGCAGGCTTTGTCGCGACAGCGGCGACGCCCGATGCGCCAATGGCGGTTATCGAATGTGATTCGCGAAAGATTTGGGGTGTGCAGTTTCACCCCGAGGTGATGCACACCCAACAGGGCACCGAGGTTTTGCAGCAATTCATTTATCAACTTGCTGGGTGCAAACCGACGTGGACAATGGACTCGATCATTGATACGCAGATTAAAGCGATTCGCGATCAAGTCGGCAGTGAGCGTGTTGTTTGTGGTTTGTCAGGCGGTGTCGATTCGGCAGTTGCTGCAGCGTTGGTGCACCGAGCAATCGGCAAGCAACTGACTTGTGTTTATGTCGACACTGGTTTGATGCGCAAAAACGAAAGTGCACAAATCGTTGAAACTTTTCATCGCGCGATGGGTATCGAACTCGTACATGTCGACGCTGGTTCACGATTTTTTGAGCGTCTTGCCGGTGTGACTGAACCCGAAGCAAAGCGCAAAACAATTGGCGAGTTGTTCGTGCGTATTTTCGAAGAGAACACCGGCGGATTAACGGACGCGAAGTTTTTGGTGCAGGGCACGTTGTATCCAGATGTGATTGAGAGTGGCGGCCAAGATGGCACGGCGAGCGTGATTAAGAGTCATCACAATGTGGGTGGTTTGCCAGAAGACATGACGCTCAAACTTGTTGAGCCGTTGCGGGCTTTGTTCAAAGACGAGGTGCGAGCGTTGGGTGCGCAATTGGGCTTGCCAGATGAAATCATTTGGCGACAGCCGTTTCCGGGGCCGGGTTTGGGTGTGCGAATTATTGGCGAAGTTACGCCCGACAAGGTGGCGATTTTGCAAAATGCCGATGCGATTGTGCGCGAAGAAGTTCGTGCGGCCGGGCTTGAACGCGAAATTTGGCAAGCGTTTGCTGTGCTTGCGGATATCAGATCAGTTGGAGTGATGGGCGATGAACGTACTTATGGTCGGCCGATTATCGTGCGTGCCGTAACTAGTGAAGATGCGATGACGGCAGATTGGGCGCGATTGCCGTACGACTTGCTTGAGAAAATTTCGTCGCGTGTGATCAACGAAGTTGCTGGCGTTAATCGTGTTGTTTATGACGTGACTTCGAAGCCGCCCGGCACAATCGAGTGGGAGTAACGGCGCATTTTTTGGGGGTTTTGGGGCGGAGATTGATGGTTTGGGGTGGTGGTAGACTGATGGCATCATGACCCGCAGCGCCGTTGGGCGTTTTCGTAGGACGGTGTCACCTCTAACTGGTGCCATCTGTTGCGTTTCCCTCGTTTTGGGGCTGGCCCCTGCGACGGCTGGCGCGACGACAACAGGCGTGGGCTTGGCTGGGGTTGGCGCGAATGCTCATTTGGCGACGGCTGGCGCGACGGCATTAGGCGTTGGTTTGGCTGGGGTTGGCGCGAACCGGTGGGTGCAGACATCTGACCAAAAACAGCGCGAAGTTGAGGCGATTCTTGATGAACTTGATCGCCTCGAAGAGCAGATGGATCAATTGGCCGAAGACTACGCCGAAGCGCTGAATGACGGCATCGAGCTCGATAAAGAAATCGCCGCGACCGAAGGTCGAATTAAAGCCAAAGAGATTGAACTCGCCGTGATGCAGGCACAATTACAAAACGTCGCGTTGAAAACGTTTGTCGGTAAATCAGTTTCAAATAGTTTGGCAAGCATTTTGAGTTCGACAGGCACTCTTTCTGATGCGGTTCGTCGATCGTATTTAACTTCGGTAGCCCTGAACACCGGCGTGAGTGGCCTCGATGAATTGCAAGGCATGATCGAAGATATTGCTCGTGAACGCAAACAACTTGAGTCTCAGCGCACTCGCAAAGGTGGCATTGCTGATTATGCGAAGAAGCGACTCGCTGCTGCCGAGGCGAGTGCAAATGTATATACAGCGCGACAGGCCCAGGCGTTGCGTGATCTTGGCGATTTGTTGCGCAATGAGCAAAGTCGTCGCGCCAAAGCAGCACTTGAAGATGCGGCACGGCTCGCAAAAGAGTTTACGAAGACAAAGTATTCGAGTATTCCTGCACCGTCATCGGCTGCTGGCACCGCAGTAAAAGCAGCACTCTCACAAATTGGTGTTACTTATAAATTTGGCGCTCTTTCGCCAGGTGTGGCATTCGACTGTTCTGGATTGATGGTTTATGCGTGGTCGAAAGCCGGTGTAGGTATTCCAAGATCGTCGCGATCGCAATATTCGGCACTGACGAGAATTCCGACCGGCGCAGCTCAACCAGGAGACTTGATATTCACGCGAAACCCGGTTGGACACGTCGGCATGTATTTGGGTAACGGTCAGATGATTGCGTCGCCACGCACTGGCGACGTCGTAAAGGTTTACGCCGTAAGTTGGTCAAAAGTAACTGGTGTGGGT
>JANRBC010000120.1:14137-15492 GCA_030727685.1 Ilumatobacteraceae bacterium | reverse complement strand
ATGACATATGTGCCGCAAGATGGCAGCAAGCCAGTCGAGATGAAAGTGGCCGAATTTAAGGGTTCGGGCGTCGTGATGGGCATGTATAACTTTGACGAATCAATTCGAAGTTTTGCTCGCGCATCGTTTAATTACGGATTGCAACGCAACTACCCGGTGTACTTGAGCACGAAAAACACAATTCTTAAGGCTTATGACGGTCGCTTCAAAGATATTTTTCAAGAAATATTTGACTCAGAGTTTAAGAGCGAGTTTGAAAAGCTCAAGTTGACATACGAACATCGATTGATCGACGACATGGTCGCCTGCATGATGCGCTGGGAAGGCGGATATGTGTGGGCCTGCAAAAACTACGACGGCGATGTGCAGTCAGACATTGTGGCTCAAGGTTTTGGTTCACTTGGTTTGATGACTTCAGTTTTGACAACGCCAGACGGTCGAGTGCTCGAGTCTGAAGCGGCTCACGGCACGGTGACGCGTCACTATCGAGATCATCAAAAAGGTTTAGAGACTTCGACGAACTCGATTGCGTCGATCTTTGCTTGGACACGCGGGTTGATTCATCGTGGCAAGCTCGACAATACGCCTGCTGTCATTGAATTTGCCGAGAAACTAGAAACTGTATGTATTGAGACTGTCGAGGGCGGCGAGATGACCAAAGACTTGGCGGCGCTCGTGTCAAAAAACCAACCGTGGTTGACGACGCAACAGTTTTTGGCTGCCGTTGATCGTCGCTTAATTGAAAAGATGGCGAAATAGTTGATGCGTGCCGTTGTAATCACCAAATATGGTGACCCAGATGTTCTCAGCATTAAAGAAGTAGAAAAGCCAGCGGCAAAACACGACGAGATTTTGGTCAAGGTGAGGGCGACATCTTTGAATCGCGCCGACTTGATGCAACGCCGAGGTTTGTATCCAGATCCGTTTCCGGGTGCTTACGACATTCCTGGTCTCGAATTTTCAGGCACGGTTGAATCGTGTGGAGACTCGGTGACGACTTGGAAGCCGGGCGACGAAGTCATGGGCATCGTTAGCGGTGGCGCATACGCCGAATATCTAGTTGTGTCTGAGATGCAGGCAATTGGCGTGCCACAAAATATTGGTTTGGCTAATGCGGCGGCGATACCTGAAGTTTTTATTACCGCATGGGATGCACTCGTTTGTCAGGCGAATTTACAAGCAGGTCAATGGGCGCTTGTACATGCTGGAGCATCGGGTGTTGGTACCGCAGCGATTCAGATTTGCAAGGCGATCGGTGCCTACGTTGTTGTCACTTGTTCGGCAGGTAAACGCGATGCATGCCTGGCACTCGGTGCCGACTTGGCGCTCGACTACAAGACTGCAGATTTTGTCGA
>JANRBC010000120.1:6955-14037 GCA_030727685.1 Ilumatobacteraceae bacterium | reverse complement strand
GATTTGGCTTAGATCAAATTGTCGAAGCTCACCAACTAATGGAGAGCAACGCCAATACTGGCAAAATTGTTATTGACGTTTATTGATTGCAACGTAGTCGCGCTGATCAACGCCCGTATACCACTGACGTGGACGGCTGATTTTTTGCGCATCATCTTTGAGTAGTTCGTTGTAGTGACTTAGCCAGCCGACAGTGCGCGGAATTGCAAACAGCACCGTGAACATATCGATCGGGAAACCGAGCGCCTGATAAATCAAGCCAGAGTAGAAGTCAACGTTTGGATAAAGCTTGCGTGAGATGAAGTAGTCGTCGTTGAGAGCAACTTCTTCGAGTTTCAGTGCGATATCAAGCATCGGATTCTTGCCGGTTACATCGAATACGTCGTATGCAGCTTTTTTGATGATCGCCGCACGGGGGTCGTAGTTTTTGTAAACGCGGTGCCCGAAACCTTGCAAGCGACCGTTGCCGGCCTTGACTGCCTTAATGAACGATTCGACATTGTCGATGTTGCCAATTTCGTGCAACATGTTGATCGCCGCTTCATTGGCGCCACCATGAAGCGGGCCGTAAAGCGCAGACGACGCAGCCGACATGGCGCTAAATGGGTCGGCATGCGATGACGCGACAACGCGCATCGCAGTTGTGCCGCAGTTTTGCTCGTGGTCGGCGTGCAGCATAAACAGAAGATCCATTGCTTTTGTAAGTCGTGGGTCAACTGTGTGATCGTCGCCAAGTTTGAACATCATGTTCAAGAAGTTTTCTGAATAGCTCATCGAGTTATTCGGCGATACGAACGGCAAGCCCATGCTGAAGCGATAACACATCGCTGCAATCGTCGGAACTTTGGCGATTAGACGCAGAACCTGTTTGTCGAGTGCACCAGGAGTGAAAATATCTTTTGATTCAGGATAAAAAGTGCCGAGAGCAGCAATTGCCGAAATGAACATGCCCATCGGGTGAGCGTCGTAGTGAAAGCCGTCGACGAAACGTTTGCGCATGTTCTCGTGAATCATCGTGTGATGAGTTACGTCGTATGTCCACTTTTTTAGTTGTTCAGGGTTAGGTAATTCGCCGTTGAGCAACAAATATGCGACTTCGAGATAAGTCGATTTTTCGGCAAGTTGTTCGATCGGGTAACCGCGATAACGCAAGATGCCCTTTTCGCCGTCGATGTAAGTGATCGATGAAGCACACGCCGCAGTCGACAAAAACGCTGGGTCGTAAACTCGCAAGTCTGGGTCTAGTTCGCGAAGTGCGGTCGACGGGAAAACTCCATCACGAATCGGAACAGTAACTTTTTTACCAGTCCGGTCATCAATAATGGTGATTGTTTCAGCCATTGTGGTGTCCTTTATATGTTGTGGGAGCTTCCAGTCCCGCATTCAATCTAGTCGCACGACCAGTTTTTGAGACTGTTATAGAGGTGTGTTGTCGTGTTTACGAGGCTGCAACTTTTCACGCTTATCGCTGAGCATTGCGAGCGCAGCGGCGATCTCTCGGCGACTTTCGGCAGGGTCAATAACGCTGTCGATATAGCCACGCTCGGCGGCAATATACGGATTCAATAATCGTTCGACATAGTCACGCTCAAATTCTTGACGCTCTTGCGGAGTTGCTCGGCGTTGCAAGATCGCGGCCGCCTGGCCGGCGCCCATCACCGCAAGTTCGGCGGTTGGCCATGCGAGGCAAATGTCGTTGCCCATTTCTTTTGAGTCCATGACGATGTATGCACCGCCGTAACTTTTGCGCAAGATCATGCAAATGCGCGGCACAGTGGCACGACCGTATGCAAAGACAAGTTGTGCGCCATGACGAATCATGCCGCGCCATTCAAGATCTTTGCCTGGGTAAAAACCCGGTGTGTCGACGAGCGTCAAGATTGGAATATTAAACGCGTCGCAAAACGCAACGAATCGCGCGGCCTTTTGTGATGCCGGAATATCGAGAGTGCCAGCCAAATTCATTGGCTGATTGGCGACCACACCGACACTTTGCGCACCGATCGTGATTAGACCAGTAACAATGTTTGGGGCCCAACGCTCACGCAACTCGAGCAAGTAGCCATCATCAGCGATTGACCGAATAACTGCCTTGACGTCGTATGCGCCAGTTGGATTTTCGGGAATCAGCGCACCAGCTTCAGGCGTGAGTCGATCGACCGAATCTGATGTTGCGACGGTTGCGGCAATTTCGTTGACATTGTCGGGCAAAAACGAGAGCACATGTTCGACTTCGACGAGTGCGGTTTGGCGATCGGCGACGACAAGGTGAGCGACGCCACTTTGTTTTGCGTGGATATCTGATCCACCGAGTTCGTCGTTGCTAATCACGACACCCGTGAACTCGGCGACCATTGTCGGGCCGGTAACGAATGCGTATGCATCACTGGTCATGATCACGATGTCGCTCAGACCGATTAATAGTGCTGGCCCTGAAACAGCGGGGCCCGTAACCACTGTGAAGATTGGTACGTAGCCCGAACATTTGGCAATTGCTTTTGCCGCAAGCCCCCAACCATGAAGTGCGGCGACACCTTCGACGATGTCGGCGCCCGAACTACCGAGGGTCATGATTAGCGGCAGGCCTTTTTCGCGAGCGGTGTCGGCGGCGTGGGCGATAACGCCAGAGGCATCGGCGCTGAGTGCACCACGTCGCACGGTTTCGTCGACGTCAACCCAGACGACACGACGCGAGATATTTTCGAGCCAGCGAACTTCGGCGGCGGCAGCGCCTTTGACCGCGCGTTGAAGATGGACCGTCACGGCATCAAGACTAGTTAGGGCTTGCGATTCAGCGGGAATGCTTCTTTGCCGATGTGAATGCCGGGCTGCTTACCGCCATATTTAGTTACAACTTCGCGAATGAGAGTTGAGATAGCAGTTGTCGACTTGCTTGGCAGTGGGCGAGCACGTTGAACGAGACCGACAACTCGCCGTGGCAGTTCAGGTATTTCGACTCGCTTAAATTCGCCTTTGATCCAGCCTGGTGCGGCGGTTGCAGGCACGACTGCGGCACCGAAACCTTCGAACGCCAGCGATGTCAGCATTCGTACGCCGTCGATTTCTGCTTGTGGTGTTAGCACGAGTCGTTGCGAACCCGCTGCACGGTCAAGAATTTTGCGCAGCGAATTATTTTTTGGCGGCAACAACAATGGCCGCGAAGAAAGTTCTTTGATCGTGATCTTTTGCAGTTTTGACCATTCGTGATTTGCGTGCACAAGCAGCACTAAGTCTTCGGCGAAGAGCGGCGTTGAAAGCAAATTGTCGTCTTCAATTGGAAGGTGCAAAATTGCTGCATCGAGTGATCCATTTAAAAGGCGCGGAATCAAATTGAGCGTGCTGCCTTCGGCGATGGTGACTCGAATTTTTGGAAACTGCGAGGCGAGTTGCGGCAAGAACTTTGGCATCAGCCAGCGACCTGTCGTGCCGATGCAACCCAAAAGTGTTTCGCCCTCGACCTCTGAATCTTTTGAGTGCACATCGGCGGCGATGTCTTGAATCTGGTTGAGCACACGGCGCGCGCGTTCGACGACGAGTTCACCGTCTTCGGTGAGGCGACCCGACGAGCGATCGACCAATGATGTAGTGAGTTCTTTTTCGAGACGCGAAATATGGGCTGAGACGTTGCTTTGCACGGTGGATAACGCCCGGGCGGCGCCAGAGAACGACCCGTGGTCGGCTATCGAAATAAGCACTTCTAGCTGGCGGAGTTCCATCTCTAAAAATGATAGGGGCTATCATGCCGTTCGCCTTTACATATAGGTGGGTGATGGGGCATAATTAGAGACATAACAGATAAGACCTCCCCCAAGGCTTATCTAGAACGGCTAAAGCGCCTCCCCCAGGTGCTTTAGTTACAGGTTGAGAGGCCCCGCCAAGCGCGGGGCCTTTCCCATTTGGGCGACTATTTTTTGGAGCGTTTGACTTTTTCGCGCACGACGTTGAGTGCGCTGCCGGCTTTGAACCATTTCACTTGCTCTGGCGAGAAAGTGTGGTTGGCGAAGAATTCGATTTCGATTTCACCTTTTTTGTGAATGATGCATCGCACTGGTTTGTCGGGCTCTGGTGGCATGCCACGAACACTGATCGTGTCTTTTTCGTCGATCTTGTCGTAATCATCGGGGTTGACAAAAGTTAGTGGCACGATGCCTTGCTTCTTGAGGTTGGTTTCGTGAATGCGTGCGAATGATCGAGCGAAAATTACGCAGGCGCCGCGATAGCGCGGCTCCATTGCGGCGTGTTCTCGCGAAGAACCTTCACCGTAGTTTTGATCACCGATTGCACACCACTGCAGTTGCATCTTTTTGTAGTTCTTGGCGATCTCTGGATACGGGCGAACTTGATAGTCAGATCGGTCGAGACCTTCGCCGACCGCACCTGTGAACGCGTTGACTGCGCCAGCAAACAAATTGCCCGAAATGTTTTCGAGGTGACCGCGGAACTTAAGCCACTTACCGGCCGCCGAAATATGATCGGTGGTGCACTTGCCTTTGGCTTTCATCAAAATTGGCATGAAAATGAAATCGTTGCCATCCCACTTTTCGAATGGCTCGAGTAATTGCAGTCGATCGCTATTTGGATCAACAACTACTTCGATGTCTGACCCATTGGCAGGCGGGGCGACGAATGTGTCGGCACCAGCGTCGTAGCCATTTTTTGGCAAGACTTCGCCAAGCGGTGCAGCAAGTGAAACTTGCGAACCGTCTGGTGCGGTGAGCGTGTCAGTAATTGGATCAAAATCAAGACGACCCGCAAGAGCGAGCGCGATGACTGTGTCGGGGCTTGTGACGAAACTCAGAGTGTTTGCTGAACCATCATTGCGTTTTGGAAAGTTGCGGTTGAACGAACTGACGATCGTATTTGTTTTGTCGGTGATGTCTTTTGAGCGCTCCCACTGGCCGATGCATGGGCCGCATGCATTTGCCAGCACGGTTGCACCGATTGCTTCGAGATCAGCAAGCAGACCGTCGCGTTCGATTGTGGCGCGAATTTGTTCAGAGCCAGGTGTAATCAGTAATTCTGTTTTGGCTTTCAAACCTTTTGATGCCGCAAAACGCGCAACCGAAGCGGCACGTGTGATGTCTTCATAAGAGCTGTTGGTGCAACTGCCAATCAGCGCAGACGAGATTTCGAGTGGCCATTCGTTTTCGGCGGCTGCCTTGGCGACACCTGCACCTACGCGGTGGGCGAGGTCGGGCGTGTGCGGACCATTGATTAACGGCTTTAATGCCGAGAGATCGATCTCAATTATTTGGTCGTAAAGCGCACCGTCATCTGGTCGCAAGTGTTCAGAAACTTTGTCGGCGGCTGCAGCAATTTCGCTGCGACCTGTGGCCTTGAGGTAATCAGACATGTGTTGGTCATAACCGAACACTGAACAAGTGGCGCCGATTTCGGCACCCATATTGCAAATTGTTGCTTTGCCCGTCGCCGAAATTGTGTCAGCGCCATCGCCGAAATATTCGATTACGGCACCCGTGCCACCTTCGACGGTGAGAACTCGCGCAACTTCGAGAATCACATCTTTGGGGCTTGACCATCCTGAAAGTTGGCCCGTCAGTTTGACGCCAATAACTTTTGGCCAGCGAACGTTAAACGGAAAACCTGTCATCACATCTACTGCGTCCGCGCCACCAACGCCGATCGCGATCATGCCAAGACCACCGGCATTTGG
This sequence comes from Ilumatobacteraceae bacterium, assembly GCA_030727685.1. Classification (GTDB taxonomy): domain Bacteria; phylum Actinomycetota; class Acidimicrobiia; order Acidimicrobiales; family Ilumatobacteraceae; genus BACL27. Next base: position 8,363 of record JANRBC010000120.1, on the reverse strand, counting down.
CGTGTGACTGTCGGTGCCGATCATCATGCCGCCAGGAAACGCGTAGTGCTCGAGCACAACTTGGTGAATGATGCCGCTGCCTGGGCCCCAGAAACCGATGCCGTATTTTGCAGAAACCGAACGCAAGAAATCGTAGACCTCTTTATTTGTGTCGATCGCCACGCCCATGTCGATGCGTGCGCCAGATTTCGCCAAGATCAAGTGATCGCAGTGCACAGTTGATGGCACTGCAGTTGTCGGCAAACCAGCAGTCATGAATTGCAGCAACGCCATCTGCGCGGTTGCGTCTTGCATTGCAACTCGGTCTGGTGCGAAGTCGGCGTAACTTCTTGAACGTTCGAGCTCTTGTTTTGTGGGACTCGTGAGATGGTTGATCAAGATCTTTTCGGTGAGAGTTAAAGGTCGGCCAAGGCGCTTGCGACCGAGCGCAACATTCTTTGGCAGTTTGGCGTAAACGCCGTTTGCAAGATCGATTGGTGTGCCCGCACTGGCGGCACTTGAATTCGTAGTCATACTCGTTTCATTTCTGTCGGGGAGAACAGTTTATTACCACTTGTCCCAGTGCAGAACTTTTTCGAGCGGCAATCGTTTGGCGGGCTTAAAGTCGGTGCCCACTGTGTAGGCAATCGGAAACAATCCGCCTTGCGTGATTTTGTCGTATGGAACGCCAAGAATCTCTGCGGCTTTTTTTTCGCCCTCAAGAATTAGGTGAATTGTTGTCCACGCAGAACCCATGCCGCGGCTGCGCAGAGCCAACATGAAACTCCAGACTGCTGGCAAAAGCGATCCCCAGCCGCCAGCGCCAGTTGCGACATCGACATTTTCGAGGCGGCCTTCGATGCATGGGATCATCAACATTGGCGCGCGATGCATCTCGTCGGCGAGAAACATCGCCGAGTCACGAACTTTTGGCATTTGCGCGATGCGTTGATCACCGTCAGCATATTTTCGACCAGGAAGGCTGGCATAGAGTTTGAAATTTTCTTTGTAAATGTCGGAGAGCGCTTTGCGCTTGGCGGCATCTTCAACAACGATCCAGTGCCATCCTTGGCTGTTGCTGCCAGTTGGCGCTTGCAACGCCAAGTTGAGGCATTCTTCGACGACTGCGCGTTCGACGGGGCGGTCAAAGTCAAGACGCTTGCGCACACTGCGGGTGGTTGAAAGAAGTTCATCATTGGTCAGGTTAAGTTTCATGGCTTCAAGTGTGCCACGAGCCCGAAGCCATGCGAGACTTGGTGGGACTAAATTTCGAACGATCGGAGTCAAAATGTCGTCAACTGAGGCCAAAAACTACAACGACAGAGTAACGGTGACGATTAGCGATGGCATTGCTGACGTACGACTTGATCGCGCCGACAAGCGCAACGCGCTTGACCCAGCAATGTTTGACGCGATTGCAAAAGCGGGT
>JANRBC010000120.1:3625-6855 GCA_030727685.1 Ilumatobacteraceae bacterium | reverse complement strand
GGTGCGATCACTCATTTGGCGCAACAGATTTGTTGGGTGTGGCAAGAAGTGCCAGTGCCAGTTGTTGCAGCGTTGCAAGGTCATGCACTTGGTGGTGGCATGCAATTGGCGCTTGGCGCCGACATTCGCGTTGCGCACGGCGAAACACAATTTGCGATGCGCGAAGTTCATTGGGGTTTGATACCCGACATGACGGGCACTTTGATGTTGTCGCGACTTGTGCGTGACGATGTCGCCAAAGATTTGGTTTTCAGCGCGCGAATAATCTCGGGTGTCGAAGCACACGCGCTCGGTGTTGTTACACGCCTAAGTGACACGCCGTTTGAAACGGCAATGCAGATTGCCCGCGAGATCGCCGATCGAAGCCCCGACGCGGTGCGTGGCGCGAAGGCATTGATTAACCGCCTGTCAAATGCAGGGGCAGCCGAGCATTTTGCTGAAGAGCGAAGCATCATTTATTCGCTAATCGGTAAGCCAAATCAGGTCGAAGCCGTGATGTCGAATTTCGAAAAAAGGCCAGCAAAATTTAGGCCGCCAACTGTCTAGACTTTAAATCTCGAGCCAGCGTCGTCTCGTTTAGTCAGCCAATTGGTGGCTGAAACCAAACTTTAAGAGGCGACAATTTTGCAAGACACACCACAAGCGATCGGTCTCTACGACCCACGATTTGAGCATGATGCCTGCGGCGTGTCGTTTGTCGTCGACATGCATGGTCGGGCAAGTCACGAAATTGTTGCAACGGGTCTAGGCGCGCTTTGCAGTATGGAGCATCGAGGCGCGACAGGTGCCGAGACGCAAACGGGTGACGGTGCCGGGGTTTTGCTGCAGATACCCCACAAGTTTTTTAGTGCTGTTACCGACTTTGCGTTGCCAAGTGTCGGTAGTTACGGCGTGGGCTTGGCGTTTTTGCCACAAAACGAAGAGCTCGCAAACAAAGCACGAGCGCAAATCGAACTGATCGTCGGTGAACAGAAGTTGCGCACTCTCGGTTGGCGAAGTGTGCCTGTTGACCCGAGTTGTCTCGGCGCGAGTGCGCTGCGTGTGATGCCAACTTTCATGCAGTTTTTTGTGGATGACCCGAGCGGCGCAAAGTTGATCGATCTAGATCGCAGACTATTTATTTTGCGCAAACGCATCGAGCACGAACTGTCTGACGACCTAAAGACTTATTTTCCGTCGTTGTCGTCACGCACGTTCATATATAAAGGCATGTTGACCACGCCAGAGTTGCAGATGTTTTTCACCGACTTGAGTGACGAGCGAATCGAGTCGGCGTTGGTGTTGGTGCACAGCAGATTTTCAACGAACACGTTTCCGTCATGGCCACTGGCACATCCGTATCGATACATCGCACATAACGGCGAAATCAACACAGTACAGGGAAACCGAAACTGGATGCGGACGCGAGAGTCGCTGTTGGCCACCGAGTTGATCCCTGATTTAGAAAAAGCATTTCCGATTTGCACGATTGGCGGCTCTGACTCGGCAAGTTTCGACGAAGTGCTTGAACTTTTACATTTGTCGGGGCGAAGTTTGCCGCATGCAATGTTGATGATGATTCCAGAAGCGTGGGAGAACTCGACAACGATGTCTGAGACCAAGCGCGCGTTTTATCGCTTTCACGGATCTTTAATCGAGCCATGGGATGGCCCGGCGAGTGTTGCATTCACCGACGGCACAGTGATCGGCGCAGTTTTAGATCGCAACGGATTGCGACCGAGTCGATATTGGGTTACCGATGATGATCGCGTAATTATGGCGAGCGAAGTTGGTGTTGTTGATATTGACCCAGCGAAGATTGTCGCCAAAGGGCGTTTGCAACCAGGCAAGATGCTGCTTGTTGATACTTCGCAAGGCCGAATAATTGGTGACGATGAGATCAAAGAATCTCTCGCCGCGAGCGAGCCTTATGAAAAGTGGCTCGCCGAAGGGCAAGTTGAGCTTGTAAATCTTGCAGACCGAGAACATGTTGTCTTCAGCCATGAAAGCGTTCTTCGTCGCCAACAAATGTTTGGTTACACGCACGAAGAACTGAAGTTGATTATGGCACCAACGGCGCTGACCGCCTCAGAGCCAATCGGATCTATGGGCACCGATACACCGATTGCTGTTTTGTCAGAGCGCCCGAGACTTTTGTTCGACTACTTCTCGCAGATGTTTGCCCAAGTGACTAACCCGCCGCTTGATGCGATTCGCGAAGAGATTGTCACATCAGTTGGCTCAACTTGTGGACCAGAAGGCAACTTGTTGCAAGCGACAGCCGAAAACTGCAAGCAACTTGTTTTGCCGTTTCCGATTATTGACAACGACGAATTAGCCAAGATTATTCACATCAACGACGACGAGAACTTTGAACACTTGAAGTCTGTTGTTGTGAGTGGGCTCTACCGAGTTGCAGACGGCGCCGATGCAATGCGTAGCGCGATCGATGAGGTGCGCGACCGCGTGTCAAAAGCTATTGACGAAGGTGCGCGCATTGTCGTGATCTCAGATCGCAATAGTGACGACACATTTGCGCCGATACCAAGTTTGTTGTTGACCAGTGCGGTGCATCATCATTTGATTCGACAAAAGCAACGTACGAAAGTCGGTTTGATTATCGAAACGGGTGATGCGCGCGAGGTGCATCACATGGCGTTGTTGATTGGTTACGGTGCGGGCGCGATTAATCCGTATCTCGCTTTCGAGACGATCGAAGACATGGTGAATAGCAGCGTTGATGTGGCGGCTTCGGGTGGCGAGTCGGGCGGAATGTTCGGTCTTGGTGCAATGAATGCGCAAAAAGCGATCAAAAATTACATCAAGGCGTCGGGTAAAGGTGTTTTGAAAGTGATGTCGAAGATGGGTGTTTCGACTGTTGCGTCTTATACGGGGGCACAGATTTTTGAAGCGATTGGTTTGTCGCGTGAACTCGTCGACGAGTTCTTTACTGGCACTGTCTCACGATTGGGCGGAATCTCGCTAGATGAGATCGCCCGAGAGGTTGCGGCTCGCCATGCGACTGCATATCCACCGCGACCAGATCAGCGACGACATCGACAACTTGAACTCGGCGGCGAATATCAGTGGCGTCGAGAAGGCGAGCACCATCTGTTTAATCCAGAGACTGTTTATCGACTGCAGCATGCGACTCGCTCGGGTCGCTACGACATTTTCAAGCAATATACAAAATCAGTCGATGATCAGTCGCGAGTGCTTTCGACGTTGCGAGGTTTGTTTGATTTTTCTGG
>JANRBC010000120.1:0-3525 GCA_030727685.1 Ilumatobacteraceae bacterium | reverse complement strand
GGCGAGGGTGGTCAGTTGCCGGCGCACAAGGTGTATCCGTGGATTGCAAAGACGCGACACTCGACAGCCGGTGTTGGTTTGATTTCGCCTCCACCGCATCACGACATTTATTCGATTGAAGATCTCAAGCAGTTGATTCACGATCTTAAAAATTCGAACCCGGTTGCGCGGGTGCACGTCAAACTCGTTGCCGAAGTCGGTGTCGGCACGGTCGCCGCTGGTGTTGCTAAAGCGAAAGCAGATGTTGTATTGATTTCTGGTCATGACGGTGGCACCGGTGCTTCGCCGTTGACTTCGCTCAAGCATGCTGGCGCACCTTGGGAGTTGGGTTTGGCTGAGACGCAGCAAACACTGATGCTGAATGGTCTTCGAGATCGAATCGTTGTTCAGGCCGACGGTCAAATGAAAACAGGTCGCGATGTAATCATCGCAGCTCTTCTTGGTGCCGAAGAGTTTGGCTTTGCGACCGCGCCACTTGTCGTGAGTGGTTGCATCATGATGCGTGTTTGTCATTTAGATACGTGTCCCGTAGGTATCGCGACTCAGAACCCCGAGTTGCGCAAAAAATTTGCAGGCAAGCCTGAATTCGTTGTGAACTTCTTCGAGTTTGTTGCTGCCGAGGTTCGTGAATATCTGGCGCAACTTGGCTTTCGAACACTTGAAGAAGCAGTCGGTCGGGTTGACATGCTTGATGCGCGAGTCGCGGTAGATCATTGGAAGGCCCGTGGGCTTGACATTTCGCCGATTCTGATGACGCCACAAAATCCGTACAACCAGACGCCTTACAAATCAACAGAACAAGATCACGCGCTGGTCGATGCGCTTGACAACGAACTAATTATCGACTGCGCAAAGTCGCTTGCCGATGCATTGCCAACTAGCAACGAATACAAGATCAACAACACGAACCGCACTGTCGGCACGATGCTCGGCTATGAAGTGACAAAGCGATACGGCGCCGAGGGCTTGCCGGATGCGACGATCAAACTGCGTTTTGGTGGTTCGGCTGGTCAGAGTTTTGGTGCATTTGTACCACGTGGCATCGAAATGACTCTCGAGGGCGACGCGAACGATTATTTAGGCAAAGGACTATCTGGAGGACGAATAATTTTGCACCCTGATCGGCGAGCGAAGTTTGTCGCTCACGAAAATGTGATCGCCGGAAACGTCATCGGTTATGGCGCAACTAGTGGCGAAATTTTCATCTCTGGCATAGTCGGAGAACGCTTTTGTGTTCGCAATTCTGGTGTGACTGCCGTTGTCGAAGGTGTCGGTGACCATGGTTGTGAATATATGACAGGAGGCAGAGTTGTCGTGCTTGGCATGACCGGCAGAAACTTTGCAGCCGGCATGTCTGGTGGCATTTCGTTTGTCTATGACGGCGACGACAAATTTGGGTCGAGAGTCAACACTGAATTGGTAGACATCGTCGCTCTTGAAAAAGAAGATGTGATTTGGTTGAAGACCGTGATCAGTCGTCATGCTGCGCTGACCAACTCTGCGCGTGCGCAAGAAATTTTGGCTGACTGGAAGTCGTCATTTGCCAAGATTCGTAAAGTTTTGCCGAGAGACTACGCGCGCGTGATTGCAGAACAGAACAAGAAGATCAAAGTAGGTGTGCATGGGTGAGCCGACCGGTTTTTTGAAGTGGGACCGTCAAACGCCAAAGCGACGACGAATACCCGTGCGAGTGCAAGATTGGAAAGAGGTTTACGAACCGTTTCCTGTTGACGAGTTGACGCGACAGGCTGGTCGCTGCATGGACTGCGGAATTCCGTTTTGCAATAACGGATGTCCGCTCGGAAACTTGATACCAGATTGGAACGATCTCGTCTATCGCGGCAACTGGCGCGACGCCATCGAGCGTTTACACGCAACAAATAATTTTCCAGAATTCACTGGGCGACTGTGCCCGGCACCGTGTGAGTCGGCGTGTGTTCTCGGCATTAACTCTGACGCCGTGACGATTAAGCAAGTTGAAGTAGAAATTATCGATCGCGCCTGGCGTGAAGGTTGGGTGACCCCGCAGATGCCGTCGCAGAAAACCGGTAGGCGCGTGGTTGTGATTGGTTCAGGCCCTGCGGGTTTGGCTGCAGCACAACAGCTGACTCGGGTGGGCCACGATGTTTTAGTTCTTGAACGCGCCGATCGCATCGGCGGTTTGCTTCGCTATGGAATTCCTGAATTCAAGATGGAGAAAAGCAATATCGAGCGACGAGTCAAGCAAATGTCTGCCGAAGGAACCATCTTTCGAACGAATGCAACGGTTGGCGAAAACGTTGATATAGACGTTTTGTTGGCGTCGCATGATGCGGTGGTTCTTGCTTGTGGCGCCACAAATTGGCGCGACTTAAATGTGCAAGGTCGTGAACTCAAGGGTATTCATCAAGCGATGGAGTATTTGCCGCCTGCGAACAAGGTGCAACAAGGCGATTTTGCCGAAACAAATATCTCAGCCAAAGGAAAACACGTAGTAATCATCGGCGGTGGCGACACTGGTGCCGACTGTTTAGGTACCGCAATACGCCAGGGGGCTGCATCAATAACGCAACTCGAAATTTTGCCACAGCCGCCAGTTGAGCGTGCAGAGAATAACCCGTGGCCTCAGTGGAGTTTTGTTTTTCGAACATCTTCGGCTCACGAAGAAGGTGGCGATCGAATGTTTGCGGTTTCAACTGAAAAGTTCGTTGGTGACGAACACGGCAATGTTCGTGGGCTGGTTATTTGTGACGTTGAGTCGACGAACGGCAGTTTTGTGCCGGTCGAAGGCTCACAACGTGAACTGAAAGCCGATTTGGTGTTGTTGGCGCTCGGCTTTGTCGGCCCAGAAAAGTCGTCGTGGATAGATGACCTTGGCATCAAATTCGATGAACGTGGCAACGTCGCTCGAAACGATGACTATATGTCAAGTGTCAGCGGTGTTTTTGTTGCTGGGGACATGGGTCGCGGTCAGAGTTTGATTGTTTGGGCAATTGCTGAAGGGCGGGCAGCGGCTAGCGGCGTCGATAAATATTTGATGGGGCATACAGATTTACCGTCGCCAATTGTCGCTTCGGCAAAGCCACTGAACTGAGTTGTTTCTCGATTTGGGTGTGATCAGCTATCACAATAAAAATCGTTTACGATAGAGCGTGATGCTGAGTCGTAAATTTCAATTCGCGTGCATTGCGATTATCGCCTCGTCGTTTGTGGTCAGTGCTTGCGGTGTAGATGTGTCAGGCACTGCAACAACTGTTGTGCCGATTGGGCCGACTGATTTCGCAACGATTCCGCCGGTGCAAACGACTTTGCCGAATACGACGACTACTTTGCCACCAGGCGCGATCGGTGTCGAACAGGAATACATCGTTCAAGCAGGAGATTCACCGATCAAAGTGTCAACTCTGTTTGGTATCACAGTCACCGAACTTCTCGCATGGAACGGACTAGTCGCGGCGTCACAGTTTCCGTATCCGGGTCGCAAGTTGCGTATTCCGCCGTCGGCACAAGTCGTGTCGACAAACGTTCAGCAAACTACAACTGCGA
>JANRBC010000119.1:2873-15638 GCA_030727685.1 Ilumatobacteraceae bacterium | reverse complement strand
AGAAAGAATCAAAACTTGAAATGCGTCGCGAAGCCGGCCGACAACGCAAAGGCACTTCATAATTATCTAGCCCGCGATCGGGCAAGCAATCTCGCACACGCTTGCCATAGACTGCAGGTGTTACGTAAGTTCAAAGGGGCTGACAGGTTTCGACGTCAGATTCGATGTTCGAGCGTGCGACTCGAGTTGCTCAGACTCGTAAAACGGGGCAAAAAAATAACTGCCAACAAGCAGTTCGCTCTCGCCGCCTAATTAAGTGGCAGAGAGCAACCGTGAGCCGCAAGGTCGCACGGGGCCAATTCACCGCAGCCCGGCAACAGAAGCGGGGAATGACATTGGGAAAGACCGATGACGTCGTGAAAGACCGATGACCGTGCAGAAAGTTGCACCGCGACTTGTGCACCTAGTGCACTTGTAACCGACCCGTCGGCGTTGCTGCGTAGCGACATTACGGGAATAGTCGTATCACGGGCGCTCAACGGCTGATGGACGGGGGTTCGATTCCCCCCAGCTCCACCATTGTTTGGCGATTTCAGGCGAAAATTTTTGATCGCTTTGAAATCGTAGATTAATAGTCATGAAGTTCGCACCAATTTCTGATCGCCTTGCAGGATTAGGCGCCGCCAAGTGGGCAGTTCATGCTGAGGGCTTGCGTCGGGCAAATTTGGGCGAACCAATAATCATGTTGTCAATCGGCGAACCAGATTTGCCGCCGCCCGCAAGCGTTCTCGACACGGCGGCTAAAGCCATGCGCAGTGGTCGCACTCGCTACGCACATGGTCAAGGCGAACCTCAAACACTGACTGCAATCGCCAATCACCTGACCAAGCGTTCTGGTGTACCAGTATCGCCCGAGCAAATTCTCTATACGGCGGGCACACAAAATGGTCTTTGCACTGCGCTTCTTACTCTCGTGCAAACTGGCGACGAAGTGCTCGTGCCCGACCCGTATTACGCAACATACGAAGGTCTAGTCGCAGCATCGGGTGCCACTTTTGTGCCAGTTGCAACTAGGCCAGAAGACAATTTTCACGTCACCGCGCAAGCAATCGAACGTGCTGTCACAAAACGAACAAAAGTTTTGTTGTTAAATACACCGAGCAACCCGACCGGCGCTGTGCTGACAGAAACAGAAATTGACGAAATTGGCGCGGTCTGCGAGCGCCACGATTTATGGATCATCTGCGATGAGGTATACGCCGACATGACATTCGATGTGCCTTTTTGCTCACCGTTTGATCGACCGCAGCTACGACATCGCACGCTTGCAGTGTCATCAATTTCAAAGTCGCACGCCCTGCCAGGTTTTCGCGCCGGCTGGGTTGCATCTCACCCAGATGTCACCCCTCGCCTTGTGCTCGTTGCCGAAGCAATGTTGTTTGGCTCACAGCCGTTCATTGAAGATGCACTCACAGTTGCACTGAACGAAAAACACCCAGAAGTCGAACGACTTCGTCTCGCATTTCGCCAGCGCGCCGAAACATTAATAAATGCGTTTGCAGGCTCGCAAGCCATCACCGCGCGCATGCCCGAAGGCGGCATGTTCATCATGCTTGATGTGCGTCGCACAAAACTTTCTGGCGAAGAATTCGCCTGGCAACTGTTGCGCCAAGCAAATGTGAGTGTGATGCCCGGTGAAAGTTTCGGCAACGGTGGTGCTGGCCACATTCGCATTGCGCTAACCGTTGATTCTGAAATCTTGCGCGACGCATGTACCAGAATTCGAAACCTCGCCGAAAAAATCTGCTCAGAGAACAACTAACTCATGGCTGACAACCAACTTCGCGTCGGTGAAGCGATAATTGATTTGCTCGCCCGCGAATACGGTGTCGATGTTGTCTTTGGCATTCCGGGCGTGCACAACATCGAGCTTTACCGTGGTTTGCACCGCTCTGGTGTTCGAGCAATTTCACCCCGTCACGAACAAGGCGCGGGTTTCATGGCTGACGGTTGGTCGATCATCACTGGTCGCCCAGGTGTCTGCGTATTAATCAGTGGCCCGGGCGTCACCAATGCATTGACCCCAATCGCGCAGGCCTATCACGATTCTCGACCAATGCTCGTGCTCGCCTCGACCACCCCAACCGACGCTCTCGGCAAGAGTTTCGGGCCGCTACATGACTTGCCTGATCAAGCCAAAATTGCCGAGTCGGTTTGCGCCTTCAGCGAAACAGTCACCGATCCGTCGCAGTTGCCCGCGCTGATCGAGCGTGCTTTCAACGTTTTTACATCGTCGCGACCGCGACCTGTTCACATTGCAATTCCGATGGATGTTCTTGCCCAACCGTGCGCGCCATTCGCGCGCAAGCAACTTGCCGCAGTCAAACCGACTGCATCGCCGAGCGAAATCTTGCGCGCCACCGAGATAATCAACTCTGCGCAAAACCCAGTCGTGATCGCGGGCGGCGGTTGTGTCAACGCAGGTTCAGAACTTGTTGCATTCGCTCAGGCACTCGATGCACCTGTGTTGCTGACCGGCAATGCCAAAGGCGTGATGTCTTCAAGTCACGAGTTGTGCGCTGGCAATTGTCTTGTGTTCGGTCGGGTGCAACGTGACGTCGAGTCGGCTGATGTCGTAGTCGTTGTTGGCACCGAACTTTCAGACACTGATCTCTACAACGGTGGTCGAGCGTTAAATTTCACTGGCAAAGTCGTGCGCATCGATATTGACCCAGAACAGATTTCTCGACGCACATCACCGACTGTTTCACTAGTCGGCGACGCGGCCGTTACTCTGGGCGAACTGACAACCAAACTCACAAAGCGAAAATCACATAATGGTCAGACTCGAGCAAAAACCTGGCGCGAGCACGCACGCACAAAAACCAACATCAAATTTCAGCCATGGTTACAGGCAATCGAAGATACGTTGCCGCCTGACGCAATAGTTGCACTCGACTCAACGCAATTGGCCTACAGCGCACACTGGTGGTTGCCCGCGACACAGTCACGATCATGGCTCGCACCATATGGTTTTGGCACACTCGGTTGCGCACTTCCGATGGCAATCGGCGCAAGCATCGCTGCACCAAGTAGACCAGTTTTGGCGATCGCTGGTGACGGCGGCTGGTTGTTTACCGTGGCCGAGATGGCAGCCGCCAAAGATCTAAACAGCAAAATCGTTCTGCTGTTATGGGATAACCGTGGCTACGAACAAATTCGCGAGTCGTTTGACGATGTGGCTGCTCAACAAATAGGTGTCGACGTGTCTTCGCATGACCCGGTTGCAATCGCCAAAGGTTTTGGTTGGGCAACAACGCAAGTTACGACTCCAGAGCAACTGGCGACAGCACTACAAAATAGTTTTGCAGCTAACTCGCCACAATTTATTCGGGTCGTTGCGAACTAAAAATTATTTCTCGCGGTAGACGACAAAAACTTTGCGCAAAGTTTCATGAACCGTCCACTTGCCCTTCCAGCCAATCGGAAAAATGCAACTTGAACCTGCTGTAAGTTCAACCGGATCCCCACCGTCTTGATGAACGGTCATTCGACCTGACAAAACATAAATAACTTCACCGCGAGTTGTGAACTCCCAGCGCGACGCACCTGGTTCACACTCCCAAGTGCCGGCAGTAACCGTCGGGTTGTCAAGAAAGACTTTTGCCCGGGTCATGATTTCGCCAGTCAACGGTTCAGCCGAAGGCTGACCGAGTGGCTTTGCCGCCAAATCTGCAGCCAAAATATCGCTTGCTCTGAAGGAAATTGTCATAACGGCAAGTTTACGACATAACGCGCAGATTTTTCTTTGTGAGCAAAAAGTATGCGGCAATCACCAACATCAACAAGCCCGTAATCGAAAAAGTTATCGGTGCAGAATCAACACTTCTGGCGATAATGCCGACGGCTAACGCGCCAATTGGTGCGAGGCCCGAAAATATCAGTGAGTGAATCGCCATTACCCGACCCATAACCTGCGGCGGCGTGTTGTTCTGAATCAGTGTTTGGCTCAAGTTCATATAAAAGCCACCGCCCATTCCCCAGGCGAAAAGCATCGCGCTCATCATCAAAATCGAACTTGACTGACCAAGGATTATTTGCACTGAACTACCCCAACACAAAGCAACCATGAACCACATGCCCTTTCGAATCATTTTGTGGTTGTAACGCAAGATTGCCACTGAAGTAACAAATTGACCTACGCCGAGCATCGCAAACATGAAAGTGGTCTGACTACCCGTGGCGCCAGCCTGTTCTTTTGCGATTTGCGGACCCAAAACTATCCATGGTGACAGCATCAACAAAATTGAGCCGCAGAGCAGAACATAAAAAGCTCGAACTTCTTTGTGCCCAAGGATAAAACTCAGACCGCCAAATATTTCTTCGCGCAGTCGTCTTCGCTCTGTGTTCAAACTTGCAGGCAATTGCAAATTGATCAGGGCAAAAAATCCAAACAAGTTGAGTAATGCCTGAATCCAGAATGCGCCTTCAATCCCCCAAATTGCAATTGCCGGACCTGCAACTGCTGGGCCAATAATTAATCCAAGATTATTTCCGATCGTATTAACAGCAATCGCCCCAATAAGTTTGTCTCTCGGCACGACAGACGGCACAATCGCCGAGCGCACCGGCGAACCAATGGCGATAAATATGCCAGCAATAAAAGACCCGATAATCGCCCAGTTGATCGTCATCTGTTTGGTCGTAACCATCACGGCAATCACGGTCGTGATCGCCAACGCACCAAGTTGACTCACCATTAGCAGCGTGCGCCGATTCATGTGATCACTCATCACCCCAACGGGCAAAGAAATCAGCAACACCGGAATACCCATCACAAAAAGAATCAATCCGCTGATGTCAGATTTAGCGCCGAGTTCGAGGGCCAGCCAGACAAATGCAAAGCGCTGAGTGCTCTGCACGAGGATGAACAAAAAACTGTTTATCCATAACAGGCGAAACGGCTTTATCGCCATCAGTTCACTGGGTCGAATTCCCCGCGTCGGCACCGTTGAACTCATGATAAAGAGCGTCTCACAAGTTTGACCAGCGAAACGAGTTAAGGGGCTTGGCCGCCTTAGCTCAGATCGGCTGGTGTTTGTCGCTCGTTGAGATGCAAGTCAGTGCCCGTATACGGATGCGCGAGTGCAACCTCTTCGTTCAACTCAACGCCAAGACCTGGCTCTTTGGACGGAATGACATAACCGTCTTCGAATTGAATTGGCTTTTTCAAAATTTTGGCGTGGAAACCGCCCCAATCTTGAATGCTTTCAAGAATCAAAAAGTTCGGAGTGCAAGTGCTCAATTGAATGTTCGCCGCGCCTTCAATTGGTCCGCAATAAAGATGCGGTGCAATTTGCGCATGATATGTCTCGGCAATCGATGCAATCTTTTTGCCTTCAAGAATGCCGCCGCAACGACCAGTGGCCAACTGAATGATCGACGCGCCACCGACACGTAACAAGTGCGCAAACTCATATTTAGAGGTCAAGCGTTCGCCCGTAGCGATCGGAATGCTCGTGTGCGCCGCAACCTTGGCCATTTCTTCAGGCGCATCAGGCGGGATCGGCTCTTCAAACCACATTGGATCGTAAGGCTCAAGTTGCTTGGCCAAACGAATCGCACCCGACGCCGTGAACTGGCCGTGCGTGCCAAACAAAATATCGGCGCGATTGCCAACGGCCTTTCGAATCGCAGCAACTATTCGAACGCTGCGATCAATCGTCGCTAGCGACGGTTGCCGTCCGTCATAAACCGAATATGGTCCAGCGGGGTCGAGTTTTACAGCAGTGAATCCGCGCTCGACTTCACGCAACGCAGCCTCGGCTGACATGTCTGGGTCAGTGTAAAGAGGGTGGTCTGAGTGCGCATCAAACTCATGCGGTGGATACAAATATGTGTAGCAACGCAGGCGATCGTGAACCTGACCACCGAGCAATTCGTAAACCGGCTTGCCCGTGTCTTTGCCGCAGATGTCCCACATCGCCATTTCGAGTCCGCTGACTACACCAGCAGTGCTGAAGTCTGGTCGATGCGAGAAGCCCGAACCATAAGTACGTCGCCACATTTTTTCGATGTGAAACGGATCAGAACCAAATACGTATCGAGCAAAAATATCTTCAGCAACTTTGCAAACCACTTGCGGAGAGTAAGTCGCCGTATAAATTTCACCAATACCGGTGACCCCAGTATCAGTGGTTAGCTTTACGAAAATAAAATAGCGACCGCCCGTACGCGGTGGTGGATTGCCAACGACAAAAGTTTGCAACTTCTCAATCTTCATGACCCCACCTATTTTTTCTACTGTTAGAAGACAATCACATTTCGCAATGCATCGCCGCATTTTACGGCTGCAATCGCTTCGTTGATCTCTTCTAAAGGATATGTCTTGGTTACGAGTTCATCTAGTTTCAAGCGACCTTGCTCATAAAGAGCGATCAAATTCGGAATGTCAATCTGAATTCGCGCTGAACCCATCTTTGAGCCGAGAATGTTTTGGCTATAGGCAGCCATCGTGCCAGGGTCAATTTCTGACATCACTCCGTTTGCGGGCATGCCAACCAATACGACAGTGCCCGACTTGGCGAGCAGACCATACGACGAGTCAAATGCTTGTTTCGCACCAACCGTGACAAACACATAGTCAGCACCGCGGCCATCGGTGATCTCTTGCACGCGCTTGGCAACGTCTTCTTTTCCTGAATTGATGCCGTGTGTCGCCCCAAATTTCTTGGCAGCATCAAGTTTCGAATCTGAAAGATCAATTGCAACGATCGATCTTGCGCCACTCACACGAGCACCTTGCACAGAGTTCAAACCAACGCCGCCAGCACCAATCACAACGACATGACTGCCTGGCTCGACTTTTGCCGTATTTGTCACCGCGCCAAAACCAGTTATCACTCCGCAAGCCAGCAACGATGCGCTTGCTGAATTGATGTCTTTCGAAATCACGACGACTTGAGATTCGTGAACAACCACCTGTTCGGCGAAACTTGCTGTACGCATTGCTTGCACAATCGATTCGCCCGACTTCGAAGTCAGCGGGCTCTTGGCGTCGAGTGCAAAAGATGTTTCGCAAGTTACGGGCATGCCGCGCGAACATCCGCGACAGTGACCGCAAGACCGAATCAGCGTCACCACAACTTGATCGCCAACTTTCACCGACGAAACACCAGCACCTAGTTCTTCGACAACACCAACACTCTCATGGCCAAAAATCGCCGGCAAGGTGCCGCCCCACGCTCCATCGGCATATGAAATATCACTGTGGCAAATTGCAGTCGCCAAAATCTTTATGCGCATCTCGCTGGCTTGTGGCTTTGCCAGATTTACTTCTTCAATTACTAGTGGCTTACCAAACTCACGACAAACTGCAGCTTTCACTAATTTTGCCTTTCAGAATCTTTAATCTCGAAATTCGCGAGACTCTTGGTCGAGAATCTCGGTCAACGCCGCGAAGTGATACTCGGCAGCAGTCGGATACTCTAGCCACTGTTTACAAACCATCGCAGCAGTCTCATTGGGTATCAACTCAAGTTCGCGTCCAGTCGACATTGCCAGCACTTGCAGTTGCGATGCTTTCTCGAGGTAATAAAGTTCGTCGAAAGCTTGGGCCACCGTCTTGCCAACAACGATCACTCCGTGATTAGCCAAAAACAGCACGCTGCGCGACCGCCCCAATAGTTTGGCGACCCGCTCTCCTTCGCTAGCTTCAAGCGCCATGCCCGCATAGTCGCGGTCATATGCGATGCGATTGTGAAAGCGACAAGCGTTCTGGTCGAGCATCAAGAACTCAAAATCTCGCAAACATGCCAGCGCTGTCGTATAAGGCATATGAGTGTGTAAGACACAGCGTGCGTCGGGCACCAATTTATGTATCTGCCCGTGCAAGTTCATCGCCGTCGGGTCAACGACTTGACTTTCGCTGATACCAAAGTCAGTTTCATTCATATCGACAAGCAATAAATCACTTGCTCGCATCTGCGAAAAATGCCGACCAGCAGGGTTTATAAGAAACTTCTGGCCGTCATCAGAGACAGCAACACTGAAGTGATTAGCGACTGCTTCATGCAAGTTCAGGCGCGCTGCCCAGCGAAATGCAACTGACAGATCTAATCGAGCCTGTTGCTCGCGCGTCATAATTTAAATGCTATTGCAGTCGAGCCGGAAACCCAGGTGCACGCAAATCTGTGCCGAGTGCGTCTTCAAGAAGTTTGACAACCTGAGTCGACCACGCTTCGCCACCGTATTGTGCTTTGGCTCGCACAAATGCTTGTTGCACCGTGCTTGCCACATCAAGCGGCACACCAAACTTGCGACCGTACTCCATCGCAAAACCCATGTCTTTTAGCGCGAGATCCATCGTGAAGCCGATGTCGTAACTGCCGTTGAGAATAACTTGGCCTTCGGTCTCGTGAACAAAACTATTGCCCGAACTATTTTTGATCACTTCGAACGCCACACCGAGATCAATGCCACCTTTTTTCGCCAGCATCAATGCCTCGCCGCACGCCACAAGATGAATAAACGCAAGCATGTTCGTGATTACTTTGATAACCGCCGCACTTCCAAGTTCACCGACATAGATAACTGGTTTACCCATCGCCTCCAGAAGATCTTTATGCGCTTCAAAAATCTTCGGGTCGCCGCCTACTAAAACGGTGATGTCTCCTTCGGCTGCTTTATGCACGCCGCCAGTGACTGGCGATTCAAGCGAGTTGAAACCCAATTTGGCGGCGATTTCACCAAGACGAAGCGTTTCGCTGCGGTCGTTGGTGCTCATGTCGACCCATGTTGCGCCTTTTGCTAGACCCGAAAACACGCCATTGTCGCCGTTGACTACAGCGTCGATTGCTCGCGGTGATGGCAAGCAAGTGAAAACAACTTCAGATGCTTGAGCAACTTCTTTGGCATTGTTCGCCCACTTGGCACCCTTAGCAATTAGGCCTTCGCCAAGAGACTTATTCGAATCATTGATCGTGACGTTGTGACCAGCGCGCAACAAACTTGCTGCCAGGTAGACGCCGAGATGTCCGAGTCCGATGAAACCGCAATTTCTTGGTGTTGTCTTGCTCATAGTTGTATCCATGTCGTTTTGAGATTGGTGTAACCATCAATTGAATGCATCGAGCGATCTCGACCCGTGCCAGATTGTTTGAATCCGCCGAACGGTGTTGTGATCGAACCCTTGTCGAAAGTATTCACCCAAACGGTGCCAGTGCGCAATTTGCGTGCAATGCGATGAGCTTTCGTAATGTCACGTGTCCAAACAGCTGAAGCCAAACCATATTGAGTGTCGTTGGCGATGCGCACCGCTTCGTCGGCGCTTTCAACTGCAATCGATGCCAACACCGGCCCGAAAATTTCTTCGCGTTCGATGCGCATGCCGGGTTTTACGTTTTGAAATACGGTCGGCTTGATGTACACACCGCCTTTGACTGGTTCTGCTTTCTCGCCACCCGAAAAGACTTTCGCGCCCTCGTTTTTGCCGATATTGATATACCCAAGCACTCGCTCGAATTGAGTTTTGTCAACGATTGTGCCCATCGCCGTGGTCGGGTCATATGGGTCGCCAGGTTGAATCGACTTTCCTATATTGGTGATCTTTTCGAGCAATTCTTCTTCGACTGCTTTTTCTACAACGAGTCGCGTGCCCGCATGACAGGTTTGTCCAGAGTTATAAAAAACTCCCCAAGCAATCGACGATGCAGCAGCATCAAGATCTGCGCAATCACTTAAAACAATTTGCGGTGTCTTGCCACCCAACTCAAGAGAAACTGATTTGCCGTTGCTCTCGGCTGCATAGGTCAAAAAGTATCGCCCAACTTCGGTTGAACCTGTGAATGCAAGTTTGTCGACATCCATATGTCGACCGAGTGCCGCACCAGCTGTTGGCCCGAAACCAGGCACGACATTCAAAACTCCGTCTGGCAAACCTGCTTGCGAACCGAGTTCGGCAAAAAATAACGCCGACAGAGGCGACTGCTCTGCTGGTTTGAGTACAACTGAGTTTCCACCGGCCAACGCAGCGCCAACTTTCCATGACGAAATAATCAACGGATAGTTCCATGGCACAACAGCACCGACAACACCGAGGGGCTCGCGCTCGATCAACGCCACAGCATCGCGAGGCACTGGTGCAACTTGGCCATACATCTTGTCGATGGTTTCAGCAAACCACTGCAAATTATTGGTCGCCGACGCAATATCTACATTTACCGAATCGCCAATCGGCTTGCCGACATCCATCGTTTCAAGCAACGCGAGTTCGTAGATGTTTTCGCGCATCAACTGCACCCAGCGCAACATAATATTTTTGCGATCAAGCGGCGCCATTTCGCTCCACACGCCGTTACTGAACGACCTTCGTGCAGCAGCCACCGCGCGATCAATATCTTGTTTGTCGCCCTCGGCAACATTTGCTACAACCGTGTTGTCACGCGGATTAATCGACTCAAATGTCTTGCCGCTCGCCGAATCTACAAATTTGCCGTCTATGAATAGCTGAGTTCGTGATACTTTTTGTGCCGCGCGCTTTGTCCATTCGTCACGAGTCAGTAGGTCGGTCATCTTTTCAATCCATTACTTTTTTGGCTGATAATCAAGCCACGACACTATCAGTACGACCTGTCAGAATATAAGCGTGCAGTCAGAACAAGCGTCGAACGCCCCGACTACTTGTCTATTGGCAATCGCCTCGGTGCATCGCACTGGCTCGACTTTGCTGTGTTCGATCTTACGGGCTACTCACTTGGCTGGCATGCCCATGGAATATCTGAATATTCACACCAAGAACTTCACAAATTTTCGTAACAAAAACAACTTGCCCAAACTCAATTTGCGTGGTGCCTTGATCGGCGCGGTACGAAAAGTCACCGGGCGCAATTCATGGCGCAACATCGATTATTTTTCTGACTCTTCATGGCGCGCTTACTTGAACCGAGCTGCCGAACTGAATACAACACCAAACGGCGTATTTGGCATCAAGATGCACTACAACCAATACGAAGAACACATGTTGCAACGCGGCATCGACGCCAATTTTTGGAATGCGCCTATCAAGTGGGTGCGTATAACTCGCGACAACGAAGTTCGTCAGGCAATTTCGCTCGTGCGCGCCGAACAATCAAACCAATGGAATAGCAATATGACTGCGATTCGTGAACCTGTATACAACGAACAGGCAATTGTTAATGCGCTCGAAACTATTTCTACTGCCAACAAAAATTGGGACGCATATTTTGCCAAGCACTCGATTACCCCGTTATTCGTAACTTACGAACAACTAACTCGTGATATGAATACCACCGTTCGGCGAATCATGAGTCACATCAACACGCCGATTGACACAGTGCCAGAACCTCAAACCAAGCGACAATCTGACGGCGCAAGTGCACAGTGGGAGCAACAATTCTTGAACTCTCGACCCGAATTCGCCTCACGCGCTGCCACAATATAAGAGTGAGCGTTTCGGCGATCTTCGACCCAACTCAATGGAGTCAAGTTAAAGAATTTTCATTCCGCGACATCACCTATCATCGCGCAAAAGATCAAGGCACTGTTCGTATCGCCTTTAATCGCCCAGAAGTTCGCAACGCATTTCGCCCGAGCACAGTCGACGAACTTTACCGAGCACTAGATCACGCGCGTCAAACTGTTGACGTTGGTTGCGTGTTGTTGACCGGCAACGGTCCGTCCCCTAAAGACGGTGGCTGGGCTTTTTGCAGTGGTGGCGACCAACGCATTCGTGGTCGAGATGGCTATCAATACGAATCAGGCGACGAAAACAAATCGAGCACTGGTCGACTGCATATTCTCGAGGTACAGCGATTAATTCGTTTCATGCCAAAAATTGTTATTTGTGTTGTGCCAGGTTGGGCCGCTGGCGGTGGCCACAGTCTGCATGTCGTCAGCGACTTGACTTTGGCCAGCAAAGAGCACGCCAAGTTCAAGCAAACCGATGCCGATGTCGCAAGTTTTGATGGTGGCTTCGGCTCGGCTTATCTTGCTCGTCAAGTTGGTCAGAAGTTCGCTCGCGAAATTTTCTTTCTCGGTCGCGAATACTCGGCCGAAGACGCCCACCGCATGGGCATGGTCAATGCTGTTGTCGATCATGCAGACCTCGAGAAGGTCGCCCTCGAGTGGGCTCGAGAGATCAACGCAAAGAGTCCGATGGCTCAGCGCATGCTCAAGTTTGCTTTCAATGCGATCGACGACGGTCTAGTTGGTCAACAAATTTTTGCCGGCGAGGCAACTCGTCTGGCATACATGACCGAAGAAGCCGCAGAAGGTCGCGATTCATTCGTTGAAAAACGCGACGCTGACTGGTCAAAATACCCCTGGCACTTCTAATCTTGCGACACTTGCGCTAGAACTCGCAATGATCACAACGATTACCTCGAGTCAAGACCCAAGACTTGACCCACTTCGACTAAACGAACGACAACTCACAACAATTGCACAGCGCCGTTCGACTATCGCTGCCGGTCGATTCATTGCCGAAGGTGATCTTGTTGTTGCTCGAGCACTCGATGCTGGCTACAAACCCGAAGTCGTGTTGTGCGATGCCGAACAAGCCGAGCGTTTGCATCTACAAGTCTCTGAACTGGGCGGCCAATGTTTAACCGCTGAAATTGAAATTCGCCGTGAAGCAACCGGTCTTGGGGTGCCACTTAGCGCGCTTGGCGTTTTTTATCGACCTGAGCCGCAAACAGTTGACCAAGTCATTTCTCACGCTCAGCGGATCATTGTTGTCGAAGCCGTTGATAACCCCAGCAATATTGGCGCGATAGTTCGCTGCGCAACTGGTTTGGGCTGGGATGG
>JANRBC010000119.1:0-2773 GCA_030727685.1 Ilumatobacteraceae bacterium | reverse complement strand
CGAAACGGCATATGTCGCATTCGCAGTTTCGGCTGACCACGATTCTCGTTGAACAACATCGGCCCACCCCAATATTGAGCAAGAAACCAAGTTAGATGTTGACGCGCCTTGACCAGATTTTCTGGGTCTTCGTAGAGCACGATCAAGACTTCGTCAGTGGCGACACCTTCATAAAAACGGTCGACGAGCCTCTCGAAAAAAGAAAGACCGCCGACTTGATCGTAGAGCGAATTATCTGAACTCAGGGTCTTGCCAATCTGGAAACAAATTTGGCATCTCAGTCGAAACTTTCATCGTGAAGTTTGCTGCCCGCTTTTCAAGAAAGCTCATGACGCCTTCACGCGCATCGACAGATTTGCCGCGCTGCAAAATGCCACGCGACTCTGCTCGATGTGCCTCCATCGGGTGTGATGCCCCGAGCATCCGCCATAACATCTGTCGCGAAAGTGCAACAGAAACAGGTGCCGTGTTTTCGACGATCTCTTTTGCCAGCACCTGGGCCGCGCCAAGCAAATCGTCACCCGAATGAACGCTGCGCACAAGCCCCGCATCATTTGCTTCTTGTGGCGAAATCATTCGACCAGTGAACACCCACTCGGTAGCCCGCGAAATGCCAACAACACGCGGCAAAAACCAAGAAGAACATGCTTCTGTGACGATTCCGCGGCGGGCGAAAACAAAACCAAATTTTGCGCTGTCACTGGCTAAACGAATATCCATCGGCAATGTCATCGTTACGCCCACACCTACAGCTGCACCATTAATTGCCCCGATTACAGGCTTCAAACTTTCGAAGATTCGCAGCGATACGAGCCCGCCCCCATCGCGTGGTACGTCTTTCAATCCGGGCACATCGCTGCCACCCCGACTAAATGTTTCTTCACCAGCCGAGAGATCTGCGCCGGCACAAAACGCGCGACCGGCGCCTGTCACTATTACTGCGCGCACATCGTCGTCGGCATCTGACAAGTCGAATGCTGCAATAAGTTCATGCAGCATCGTGTTGGTAAATGCATTGAGTTTTTCTGGACGATTCAGCGTGATCGTCGCAACATGATCGCTGACTACATAATTGATTTGACTAAACATCAAGAAAGCGCGTCGCCGCAATTGCCGAACCTACCGCACCGACCAAAGCACCAATAGCCAACAAAATGAACATCACCGAAGTCAAATAACTATCGGGCACAACAAGTGAACTGATACCCGTGCCTGGCTTAAAGCCAGTGACGCCGTTCGTCCACGCTGAGTTCAATAACCAAAGACCACCGCAAGAGACGACTCCGCCAATGAAGCCTTGCAGTAGACCTTCCAACATAAACGGAACTCGAATGAACCAGTTTGTGGCGCCAACTAATTTCATTACTTCGATCTCACGGCGTCTTGCGAACATCGCGGTGTGAATCGTGTTCCAGATCAAGCCAACGGCAACGAGCAACAGCACGAGCGAAGTAATTAACGTCACGACTCGAATGAAGTTCGACAAAGTTGAGATCACCTCGAATTCATCTTCTGCCAGAGCGACGGCTTCAACCCCGGGCAACGTACGATATTGATCGCTCAGCGACCTGACGAGAGTCGGATCATCTGAAAGTGGCACCACTTTAAATTGCGTCGGTATCGTCTCTGGCGCAAGCAAACTGAGCGTCACAGGGTCGCCTACAAAAATTCGCTTGGCCTCTTCGTAACTTTCGGTTTTGTTCAAGTAGCGCAGTTTTTCGACATCAATAATCGTTGGCGATGCGCGCAACACCGAGTCAACGAGCGCAATTTGCTCAGCAGAAGCATCGCTTCGAACAAAAATGATCATCTCGACATCTCCGCGCCATTGCACTAGCAAGTTCTCAAATGCCCGCTGAATCAAAAAGGTAGCGCCGACCAAAAGCAACGAAACTGCAGAAGTCAAAACCGCCGCAGCAGTCAAGGTGATGTTGCGTCTGAAACTCTCCCACGTTTCGCGAAAGGCATAGGCAATTCGTGAAAACATCTACTCGTACACTCCGCGTTCTTGGTCGCGCACAATTACGCCACGATCTAATTGAATAACTCTTCGGCGCATGGCATTAACAACTCGGTGGTCGTGAGTTGCCATCACTACGGTCGTACCAGTCTGGTTAATCTCGTCAAGCAAGCCCATGATGCCTTCGCTGGTGTTTGGGTCAAGGTTGCCAGTTGGCTCATCGGCCAACATTATTAACGGTCGATTGACGAATGCTCGAGCAATTGAAACGCGTTGTTGCTCTCCGCCTGAAAGTTGATTTGGAAACCTGTCTTGCTTGTCTGCCAAACCGACCAAATCGAGAACAATTGGCACTTGTCTTGCAATTACATGTCGTGGCTTGCCGATTACCTCGAGTGCGAATGCCACGTTTTCAAACACCGTTTTGTTCAGCAGCAATTTATAGTCTTGAAAGACATTGCCCATGCTGCGACGCAGGTGCGGCACCCGCGAGGCCGGCAGTTCGTTGATGTTTTGTCCTGCTACCCAAACATCGCCGCGCTCAGGCTGCTCTTGACGATTAATCAAGCGCAATAGTGTTGACTTGCCCGAACCAGAAGGCCCTACCAAAAATACGAACTGACTCTTGGGGATATCAAAAGAGGCGTCTCGCACAGCAACCGTTTCGGTGCCGTATATTTTCGTCACATTTTCAAGACGAATCATTGCGACAAACTTACCATTGTCGAACTGAACAACCAATGAGGCTTATTCAGTATCAGAACGCCGCCAACGAAGAAAGCCTTCCATGAATTCATCTAAATCACCATCAAG
>JANRBC010000118.1 GCA_030727685.1 Ilumatobacteraceae bacterium | reverse complement strand
TTTGCAAATTCGATTAAATTGCTCGACGCACTGTTGGCCCCAGACCTGCAACTTTCGACAGACGATACTTCGCGCTTGAAACTACAACGCGCCGCATTTGACGAGGCAATTGCTCTGGCTACTGGTGAGATAACACAAATTTCTGAGAGCAAATACTTTGGCGGAGAGACTGTTAAAACTGTTGATCGCCGTTCTTACATCTTCGGTCTTCTCGTTGGACTGATTTTTGGACTGCTCATTTTGATTCAATTAGTTGTCACCAACTCGAAGATCCGTAGCCCAAAAGCGCTGATCGAAGCAGTTGGTTATGAAAACTATTTGGGCGAAGCCTCAAGTAACGATGAATCAAATTCGCTACAACTCTTGGCTGCGGCACTGCGCGGAGCATCAACCGCTGCGATTAGTTCAATTAAAGTTTTGCCAATCGGGGCAAATTTAGTTGACACACGGTTGGCAACCTCGTTGGCTCAAACTCTCGGTTGCGAAGTCTCGATCACAAAGCCACTTGACCAGTTGAGTGCTGACGATCTAGCGCCATCTAACAACGGCGTGTTTTTGATTGCTGTAATCAAAGATTCGGCTGATTTACGTGTTGTCAAACAGACTTGGTCAGTAGTTGAGAAGTCTGGAAATCGAATCTTAGGTTCAGCACTAATCACGCGATAATGACCGAAAATTTAAACTCTCGCACTCGCCTTGCGCTCTTCGCAGAACGAGTAGGTCAAAGCAAAAGTTTTGTTTCAATAACTGGGGTCATTCAGTTTATTCTTGATGTGCTTGCGTGGTCGGCAGCAGCTGCACTGGCGCTCGTATTGCGGGCTTACTTACAAGAAGAACGAGACATCAGCAATGCAGTGCAGGGCATTCTCTACCGTGCGTTGCCAATTGTTGCAGTTGTGCAAGCAATCACAGGGTACATAGTCGGTATCTATCGTCGACGGTGGCGCTACGGAAGTTTCGACGAAGTTAAAGGTCTGATTCTTTCTGCGTTCATCACAACCACGATCTTGTTGGCAATTAGGTTTACCGACCGATCAATCGACGCGTTTCCTCGAAGCGCAATCATCACTGGTGGCATTCTGGGTTTGTTTTTTACTGCGGCAAGTCGTTACACATGGCGTCTCATTCGTGAGCAGCTTCGCCGACCATCTGAACTTACTGCCAAAAAAATTCTGATCTACGGCGCCGGTGAAGGTGGCATCCAAATTGTCAACACCATGTTGCGCAACCCGAACTCGAGTTATCTTCCTGTTGGGTTTCTAGATGACAACTCCTCAACCCATCGACTGAGTATCTCTGGCGTGCCTGTGCTTGGTGGACGCGAATCAATACAAAAAGCGGCCAGCCGCACGAGCGCAACCACTTTGTTGATTGCTATTCCTTCGGCCGAATCTGGCGTAGTTAGTGAAATCGCCGAACTCGCCCGAATTGCCAAACTTGAAGTCAAAATTTTGCCAGCGGTTCAAAGCCTTGACGAACGACCAGTCGACGCCAGCGATATTCGCGACTTAACAGACGAAGACCTCTTAGGGCGACGAAGAGTGAAAATCAATTTAGATGAAATTTCTGAATACTTAGTAAATCGACGTGTGCTGGTCACTGGCGCCGGAGGCAGCATCGGTAGTGAGCTCTGTCGGCAACTCGTCAGGTTTAATCCTGCAGAGATCATCATGCTTGATCGAGACGAAAGCGCATTACATGAAGTACAACTTTCAATTTATGGTCGCGCACTTCTCGACACACCGCAGACTGTTTTGGCTGACTTGCGAGACGAAACGGCGATCAATGCAATTTTTGAAACCCGAAAACCTCAAGTTGTTTTTCACGCAGCCGCACTAAAACACTTGCCGTTGCTTGAGCGATATCCAAACGAGGCATACCAAACAAATGTGCTCGGCACGCTAACAATGCTCAAGGCGGCGCGTCGTGCTGGTGTCGAAGTCTTCATAAATATCTCAACTGATAAAGCCGCCAACCCGATCAGCGTTTTGGGCTACTCAAAACGAATTGCAGAACGCTTAACAGCAGATTTTGCATACGGATCTGGCGCAGGAAAATATATTTCTGTTCGCTTCGGCAACGTTTTAGGATCGCGCGGAAGTGTGTTGATGTCATTTAGAGATCAAATCGCCAAAGGTGGCCCAGTAACAGTTACACATCGTGGTGTAACGCGCTACTTTATGACGATTTCCGAGGCTGTACAACTGGTGATTCAAGCAGGGGCAATCGGCTCAACTGGTGAAATTCTGGTTCTCGACATGGGTAAACCGGTGAACATTCACGAAGTTGCCGAACAACTCGTGCGCAACAGTTCAAAACAAATCAAAATCGAAGTTGTTGGCTTACGCGTCGGCGAAAAAGTTCACGAAGAACTGTTTGGCACTGGCGAAATTGATGAACGACCTCGCCATCCGCTTATTTCGCATGTGCCGGCAAAGTCAATTGATCAAAACAGCCTCGTCATGTCGACTAGCGATGCTCGTGAATATATGATTCGACTGCTTGAAGATCAGTAATAGTTAATTAACTTTTATTGCCTCGCAAATTTTATTTTTACTTCCAGCCATTGAGGCAACAAGTAGCAGCCATAAGAAATGATTGCCGACAATGAAGCTTTCTTGAGTTGATGCGGCAATTACAAACCATGTTGCGGCAAAAGCCCATTGACCAGCAGTCTGAGTGAATACACGCTCAAGTTGTCGAGCCCCACTCCACAAAATTGCTAAAACCAAAAGTCCGGCACCGATCACCCCGCCGCCAAGTAAGACATCCATCACCCCGCTGTGCGACCACGACGTACTTGTCAGCGCCCACCAATAATCGCGCTCATGGAAAAAATTAGGGGTTTGCCAAGCCGAAAACCAACCCCAACCAAACAGCGGCTTATCTAAAAACCCTGACCAACTAAATCGCCAAAGCGTGGTTCGTCCATTGAAGTCAATGTTGCTTTTG
>JANRBC010000117.1 GCA_030727685.1 Ilumatobacteraceae bacterium | reverse complement strand
GCTCTGTTTTTCACGGTGCTCTGACATTTAAATAAGGCCAAGATTGCCTCACATTGAAATTAGTATCGGCTCGTGCACATAAAAATAACTCGATTGAGCGTCGGTCGCGACGAATCTTTGGATCAGATGTCAATTGGCATAGAAGAGGGATGGTTGACTGCGCCGAAGAATAGCGGCGAATTGAGCCCACCGCTTAACTTGAAGAGCAAGACGCGCACAATCGACTTGATTAACGAAGATCGGGGCTCTGCCTAATTGGGGTGGGGCGAAAGTCACGGAGAATGAGTCGCGAGGGTTAGCGCGCGCAAATTAAGTTAGGCAAGGCTTATGTTGATCAAACTCGCGAAGTTCAGCGTCAAGCATCGACGCATGATGGTCGGTTTTTGGGTGCTTTTAGTCGTCGCGCTCGGCGCAATCTCAAGTTCGGTCGGCACTAATTTCGCTACCGAATTCGAGTTGCCAGCCAGCGAATCGAACGACGTTCAAAAACTTCTCGAAGCAAACAGTTCAGATCGCGCCGGTTACAGCGG
The DNA here is from genome assembly GCA_030727685.1 of Ilumatobacteraceae bacterium. GTDB lineage: Bacteria > Actinomycetota > Acidimicrobiia > Acidimicrobiales > Ilumatobacteraceae > BACL27. The sequence continues at coordinate 2,491 of JANRBC010000117.1, read as the reverse complement.
CCAAATCGTTTTCGCATCGCAAGACGGCGTCACCACCGACAAAGTCAAGTCGACGATGGCAGCATTTTTCGCCGAAGTCACAAAACTCGACGGTGTAAATATCGCGAGCCCATTCGAAACGCCGGGGCAGATTGATCCCACTGGTAAAACCGCTTTCGCCGTGATCGACATTTCGATTCGCTCGCAACAAGAAATGATCGATCTCAGCGAGAAGATTCAAGATCTCGAAACGAAGTTCACTGTCGACGGCCTGCAAATCGAATACGGCGGCGAAATTTTCGCAGCGTTCGAACTTCCTGAAAGCGAGGCATACGGTTTGCTCGCAGCGATCATCATTTTGGTGATCGCATTCGGTTCGGTGTTGGCGATGGGTCTGCCAATCGGCACGGCGATTCTCGGTCTTGGCGTCGGCGTGTCGACAGTCAGCATCGCGAGCCAACTCGTGAGCATGCCTGACTTCACAACTTCGCTCGTTGCGATGATTGGTCTTGGTGTCGGCATCGATTATGCGTTGTTCATCGTCACGCGTTATCGCGAATGTCTCGCCGACGGTCTCAGCGTCGAAGATTCGGTCGTCGAAGCGGTCGACACATCTGGTCGCGCAGTTATTTTCGCCGGCATCACGGTAATTATTTCGCTGCTCGGTCTTTTTGTAATGGGATTAGCCTTTGCGCGCGGTTTAGCAATCGGCGCAGTCATCGGCGTTTTGTTCATGATCGTTGCGTCGATCACATTTTTGCCTGCGCTGTTGGCGATGGTGAAGCATCGCGTCGATACAACGACTCGTGCGGCGCTAGTTGCGCTGATTGCATTTGTTTCGTGTGCGTTCGTCGCATTGCTGCAACACAATTTGCAAATATTTTTCGCTGGCATAATCGCAACTGTTGTGATCATGGTGTTGAGTTTTGTGATCAAGCCGTTGCGTCAGCCGATCAAACATCGCGCAAAGAAAGCCAAAGAACTGACCTTCTGGTATCGCTGGAGTCGTTTTATTCAGCGTCGCCCGTGGACGGCCGCGATCAGCGCGACTGCAGTTCTGCTTGTTTTGTCAGCGCCGTTGGCGTCGATTCGACTTGGCTTTGGCGACACGGGCAACGACCCCGAAGAGTCGACGGTGCGCAAGGCATATGACTTGATCGCTGCGGGTTTTGGTCCAGGTTTTAATGGTCCTCTATATATAACGGTGCAAGGCGAGACGGCTGGGCAACCAGAAAAATTGCAGGCGTTTGTTGACACGATTAGCGCGACCGAGGGCGTGGCGTATGCGCAGGCGGTGCCCGCGTCTGTCGATGGGTCGTTGTCGTTGGTCATTGCTTATCCGAAAACGGCGCCGCAAGACGAGGCGACTTACGATCTCGTCAAGTTTTTGCGCAGTGATGTTGTGCCGGCGACCGGCGTTGATGCAAAAGTTGGTGGTTTCACCGCGGCTGGTTCTGATTTTGCGACGGCGCTTGGTTCGCGAATGCCATATTTGTTTATCGGTGTGTTGTCGCTTTCGTTTTTATTGTTGATGGCGGTGTTTCGCAGTTTGTTGGTGCCGCTGAAAGCAGTGATCATGAACTTGTTGTCGATTGGTGCGGCATATGGCGTGCTCGTCGCGGTGTTTCAGTGGGGGTGGGGCATCAGTTTGATTGGCATCGGTAAGGCGGGCCCGATTGAGTCGTGGGCGCCGATGATGTTGTTTGCGATCGTGTTCGGTTTGTCGATGGACTACGAAGTGTTTTTGCTTTCGCGAGTCAAAGAAGAATATGACCGCACGGGCGACAATGCGACTGCAGTTGCTGACGGTTTGACTGCGACGGCACGCGTGATTACTGCTGCTGCGTTGATCATGGTGTTTGTGTTCGGTGCGTTCGTGCTCGGCTGGGACCGCGACTTGAAACTTTTCGGTTTAGGTTTGGCGGTTGCAGTGTTTATTGACGCCACGATCGTGCGTATGGTTTTGGTGCCGGCGACTATGGAGCTTCTCGGTGATCGCAACTGGTGGTTGCCAGAGTGGATCAACAAGTTGTTGCCGAAGATCGACGTCGAAGGTCATCACCACCCGCATAGCTAATCTCTCGCCGGCAGGGAGACTCGCCGGTTTTGCTTTAAATTGGGCGCGATCACAAATAGTAAACTTAAAAGTTCACGGATCCGTCAGAGTAATTCTCTGAGCAACCTTTGGGTAGGCAGGGCGGCGCAGAGATGCGCCGCTTTTGCTTTTGTACTGCCGTTTGGGTGTGGTCGCGCACACCTTCTCACGGTGCCCTGATGTTGTAACGGCAGCCTGTTTGACTCGTCATTCAAGCGGTGCCGGTTCAATTCCGGCTCAGGGCTCCGCTAAAACGAACGAAGAGGTGCTCGAGTTACTTCTTACTTGGGGTTCACAACCTGAGGAAATTTCTAGTAGTCAGAACCGGCGGGGAAACTCGCCGGTTCTGTTTTAAATTGGGTGCGATCACAAATAGTAAACTTAAAAGTTCACGGATCCGTCAGAGTAATTCTCTGA
>JANRBC010000116.1 GCA_030727685.1 Ilumatobacteraceae bacterium | reverse complement strand
GCAGCAAAAAGGCTTAAATAACACCGATGAACTAGCCTTCGCTCGTGGCGATTGCGGATACAGACATTGAGCGACTACGAGAATCAGTGTCGATAGTTGACACGATTCAGGGCTATGTGCAGTTGCGTCGCGTCGGGCGAAACTGGGTCGGGCTCTGTCCGTTTCATGCCGAGAAATCAGGTTCGTTTAATGTTCGCGAGGAAACTCGTCGCTACAAATGTTTCGGCTGTGGAGCATCGGGGGACGTTTTCAAATTCATTCAAGAAATCGAGCACCTCGACTTTGTCGGCGCCATCGAACACATTGCGGGCAAGGCGGGCTATCAGCTGACTTATACGTCGGGCGGCCAAAGCAAAGACAGACAACGCTCGAAGAAACTGACCGAAATTATGTCGCAGGCTGTTGAGTGGTATCACAACCGGCTTTTGACCGCACCTGATGCACGCGTCGCCCGCGATTATCTGCGCGAGCGCGGCTTGTCGGGCGACATTGCCCGCGAGTTCAAACTCGGTTGGGCGCCAGACGATTGGGACGCATTGTCGCGCGACCTCGGTGTATCGATCGACTTATTGCGTGAAACAGGTTTGGGTTTCATCAATAAGCGCGGCAAAGCACAAGATTCGTTCAGGGCACGCGTGATGTTTCCGATTTTTCGCGATTCGGGTGAGCCAGTCGCTTTTGGTGGACGAATTTTGCCCGGCAGCAAAGATCCCGCGAAATATAAAAATTCTCCCGAGACGGCGATTTATGCCAAGAGCAAAACTCTCTACGGTTTGAACTGGGCGAAAGCCGAAATCGTGACGGCTGACGAAGTTATTGTTTGCGAGGGTTACACAGATGTGATCGGTTTTCATCGCAGTGGCGTGCGAAGAGCCGTCGCAACTTGCGGCACTGCACTGACCGAAGACCACGTTCGGCTCTTGAAACGTTTCGCAAAAAAAGTCGTCTTGGCATTCGATGCCGATAGTGCAGGGCAGGGTGCAGCGGCGCGTTTTTATGAATGGGAGCAGCGTTACAAAGTCGAAGTCGGCGTCGCGCACTTTCCGCAAGGAAAAGACCCAGGTGATTTAGCCAATTCAGACCCCGGAGCGTTGGCAAAAGCAGTCGCAAGCGCTCAGCCATTTCTAGGTTTTCGCTTGCAGCGAGTTATTGATGCAGGTTCAGTCGCATCGCCCGAGGCGAGATCGCGCACGGCTGAGCAGGCGATGTCTGTGATCAACGAACATCCTGATACGAATGTGCGAAAAATCTACGCCGGTCAAGTTGCAACACATGTTGGCATACCGGTTGTCGACTTGGTGAAACTGGCCGAGCGCCGCACGCGAAACCCGTCGGTGACAATCTCGACGACGCCAACAAATCGGCTCAGCGAATCAGCCGAGTTTGTGGTGCTGGCATTGATGTTTTCGCATTGGGATGAAATCGCCGACTGGTTATCTGAAGCGCTATTTTTAGATGACGTAAATCGTCGTGCCTACATCGCCGCAGGTTCGGCACTTGGCGATGTTTCAAAAGCACTTGAACTTGCCGACCCCGAAGCGCGCGAAGTTTTAGAGCGCGCAGCGGTTGCCGATGTTGAGTCGCAACCGGTCAGAGAAGCCTGGAATTTGCTTGCCGCTGCGGTTCGCCGAGAGTTGACGCATCGAGTGACGGTCAGCGACCCGGAGCAAATTCAGATCGATCGTTCAGCGCGAATTTTGCTTGAGCAGTTGGATGTGCAAAATATGGCAGAATCTGCAGCAGAGCAACTACTCAGTTGGCTGAACATTCGGGTTGGGGAGCATGAGTGACAACATCGACGGCTAAAGACTCAATCGGGTCTGACTCGGTTCGCTTGTACTTGAGCGAAATTGGCCAAGTGCCATTGCTTACCGCCGACGAAGAAAAAGACTTGGGCAAGAAAATCAAAGCCGGTCTCGTTGCACAAGCGAAACTGAATACATCAGATGGCGATTTGAGTTTTGCTGAGCGTCGCAAATTGCAACGCACGGCAAAAGATGGTGAAAAAGCCAAAGACCACATGGTGCGTGCGAATCTGCGACTAGTTGTTTCTGTCGCCAGACGTTATGACAGAAAAGAATTGCAACTAGCCGACTTAATTCAAGAAGGCAACATCGGCTTGATGCATGCAGCCGACAAATACGACTATGAAAAAGGTTTTAAATTTTCGACTTACGCAACTTGGTGGATACGTCAGTCGATGACGAGAGCACTCGCCGATCAGGGGCGAAACATTCGCATACCGGGCCACATGATGGAAGTGGTTAATCGTGTGCAGCGTGCCGAACGAGATTTGACAGCCGAACTAGGGCGCATGCCAACACCTGAAGAAGTTGCACTGCGCAGCAGTTTGACGGTCGAAAAACTTCTTGACATTATGCAGTTGGCAATACCGACGACAAGTCTTGATGCGCCAGTGGGCTACAACACTGATGACCTAACGGTGGGCGACACGATTGCTGATAGCGACGAAAATGATCCGATTAGCTCGACTGAAAGATCGCAGTTGCGCGAAGCAGTCGAGAGAACACTCAAAGACCTGCCCGAGCGCGAGCAAGAAATAGTGGCGATGCGTTTTGGTATCGGTCAGTTTGATCGCATTTACACGCTCGAAGAAGTTGCCGAAAAAATGAGAGTGACACGCGAGCGCGTGAGGCAAATCGAGCAGAAAACTCTTGCCAGATTGCGTCACCCGCACAGCAACAACAATTTGCGTTCGTTCTTAGACGAAGAGTAACTATTTCGCCAGGTCGACTACTGGCTCCCATTTGCGTGAAGACCAAGAGTTGATCAGCGCCTGCTGAACGCTGACGACATCAACGGCCTCTTTGAAGCCGGGTGAATAGCGTTCGCCAGTAGTTAAGCAATTCATGAAGTTGAGGTCTTCGATTGCGACGAGATCTTCGAAGCCGATCGCATTAGCCATACCTGGTGCGAATGCACCGTGAAACGGAAATCGATCGCCACCGTAAATCGTTTTGTAACCGGTGTTGACGCCATCTTCGCGTTTGTAGAACTGCAGTTCGTTCAGTTTTTCGAGGTTCCATGAAAGAG
>JANRBC010000115.1:7914-16477 GCA_030727685.1 Ilumatobacteraceae bacterium | reverse complement strand
GAATCTGACCACTATTCCGAGGACCAGTATCAATAAAACCTGAAGCCCAATCAGAGCAGGCGTTGGAATGTTGATTCCCATTTATACCTCCGTAGAAATAAACACAACCTTACAGGCCCGAGCACTAGACAAACTTCGGATCAAAGGGTTGGGGGTTCAAGTCCCTCCGAGCGCGCCAACAATAATCGTGCGCGGGTCTACCTCCGACAACTCGTTGTCGTACTATTGAAAACATGCTCATTGAATTCGGCGAGCAATCAACCAAAAAACATGCTGTCGTTATAGGCGCCGGTTTTGGCGGCTTAGCCTGCGCGAAAAAACTGCGTAAATCTGATGTCTACTCAGTGACGCTGATCGACCGAAACCCGTATCAATTGTTCTCACCATTGCTATATCAAGTCGCCACGGCGTCTCTGCCCGAAGATGACATTGCATTTCCGGTTCGTACTGCCTATCGCGAAGTGCAATTTGTTCGCGGCGATGTTAAAAGTGTCGATGTAAACACAAAAGAGATCACCTTGTCTACTGGTAAGACAATTTCTTACGACGACTTGATTCTCGCCGTTGGTTCTGAAGGCACAACGTTTGGTATCCCAGGTGTTGCCGAGCACTGTTTTCAAATGAAGTCGGTAAATGATGCTCGTGAAATTCGTCGCTCGCTACTCAGCACATATGAAAGTGTCGAAGACGGGTTGCTGCCTCTCGAGAGCCTCAATGTCGTGATTGTCGGCGGCGGGCCGACTGGTGTTGAACTCGCCGGTGCGGTCAGCGAACTACAACGAGAAATCAAACGCGAGTTTGAACACATCGCACCGAAAGCAACCGTGACACTTGTTGAGGCGGGCCCACGTCTATTGCCGAGCTTTCATCCGTACTCGAGCAAATACACATTAAAGACGCTTACCAAAATGGGTGTGCAAGTCAAAGTCGGCGCCGCTGTTGTTGAAGCGACATCAAGTTCATTGCGATTCAAAGACGGAGCAGAAATTGTCGCTGGCACTCGCATTTGGGCAGCGGGGGTTGTCGCGCCCACGCATTGGAAGTTTCTCGGTGAAACCGACCGCGGCAATCGAATTAAAGTCAATTCAAATTTGCAACTCAGCGATTCGATTTGGGTTGTCGGAGATGCCGCGAGTTTCCCTGATGCAACAGGGCGACCACTGCCGATGGTTGCCCCGGTGGCAATTCAACAAGGAAAGCACGTCGCGCGCCAGATCAGACGGAGAGAATCAGGCAAAACACTTGAAGCATTTAAATATCGCGACAAGGGTCAAATGGCGACGATTGGTCGACGCAAAGCCGTTGTCGAAATGAATTCGCGGTTGCGCTTTCAAGGCTCACTCGCCTGGCTTACGTGGCTCGCGCTGCATCTCGCATATCTCTCGGGCGGTCGCAACCGCACAAGTATTTTTGCCGATTGGATCTGGAACTACATCGTCTGGACACCGCGCCGAACAATCACTGAATAATCACTATCTCTTGTGATGCGGTAACGCTGCCACTTTAAGTGCAACTCAGATGAACAAAAATTTTCTTGTGCCGTAGCCTAACTACGTGCATCCTCATCAATTGATACCCCGCGACAAGTCAGCCGTCGCCGGTGCAAAAGTCGGAAAAACTTCAGTGCGCAGAGTTTGGCGCTTTGCACGGCCGTATCGACGGTCGATTATCGGGTTTCTCGCAACAATTCTCTTGACTTCGGGCATAGCCCTTATGCCACCGTTGATGTTTCGACTGATCGTCGACCAGGCAATCCCTGATGCCGACAAGCGTCGAATCGTTTATCTAACGATTGTTTTGGTTGTCGTCGCACTCGGTGATGCGGCACTGCAAATTGTTCAACGCTGGTATTCAGCGCGAATCGGCGAAGGATTGATCTACGACTTGCGCGTTGCCCTATTCGACAAAGTTCAGAATATGCCCATCGCATTTTTCACTCGCACGCAAACTGGTGCGTTGATTAGTCGCCTTAATAACGATGTCGTCGGTGCGCAAACTGCAGTGACAGGCACGCTCGGCAGCGTTGTTTCAAATGTCGTGATCTTTACGACAACCCTCGTGGCGATGCTTGCTCTCGAGTGGCGACTTACATTGCTGGCACTTGTTGTCTTGCCTGTGTTCATCGTGCCGGCAAAGCGCGTCGGTGCACGGTTGCAAGAAATCTCACGCGAGCAGATGGGTCTCAACGCCTCGATGAACACGCAGATGACCGAAAGATTTAATGTGTCGGGCGCTCTGCTGGTCAAACTCTTCGGACGCCACAAAGAAGAAGTCGGCGCGTTCGGCTCAAGGGCATCTCGGGTTCGCGATATTGGTGTAACTGCGGCGATGTATGGTCGCGTGTTTTTTGTTGCCCTCGGTCTTGTCGGCGCACTCGGTGCCGTCGCAATTTATGGCGTCGGTGCGTTCATGGTTGTCTCGGGTGGTATCACGATCGGCACACTCGTGGCGATGGCTGCATTTGTTCAACGCATTTATCAACCCCTTACTGGGCTAACCAACGCTCGACTTGAAGTTCTAACCGCGCTCGTCAGTTTCGAGCGTGTATTCGAAGTGCTTGATGCGCCTGTTGCAATCACCGATCGCATGGGTGCTGTCGACATCATCAACCCACGCGGTGAGATCGAATTCGAAAATGTTTCGTTCAGATATCCGCCTGGTTCGAGCGTGTCGATTGCTTCGCTTGAACTAAGTGGCGTGATGCAAGGTGCTGACCCAGATGTTGATGTGCTCAAGTCAGTTTCGCTAAAAATTGCGCCAGGAGAAACAGTCGCACTTGTTGGCGCAAGTGGCAGCGGTAAAACGACTTTGGCGATGTTGCTTGCTCGTCTTTACGACGTCACTTCAGGCGCTGTGTGCATCGACTCAAAAGATGTGCGTGACCTGACCAGCACTTCACTTCGCGCCACAATCGGCGTTGTCTCGCAAGACTCACACATGTTTCACGAATCTGTTAAATCGAATTTGTTATATGCCCGACCCGATGCAACTCAAGAGCAAATCGTCGAAGCCTGCCAAGCCGCAAAAATTCACGAAGTTATTGCGGCACTACCTGACGGTTACGACACGATTGTCGGTGAACGTGGCTATCGACTCTCAGGCGGCGAAAAACAGCGATTGGCTATTGCAAGGTTGTTGCTAAAGAACCCAGCGGTAATGATTCTCGACGAAGCCACCAGTCACCTCGACAACGAAGGTGAAGTGCTCGTGCAAAATGCGCTCGACGCGGCGATGAAAAACCGAACTTCATTGGTGATCGCACATCGCCTATCGACTATCCGCGATGCTGATCGCATTGTTGTGCTCGACAATGGCACGATCATTGAGCAAGGCACACACGAACAACTAATGATTAACAACTCGCTTTATGCGGCCCAGGTTCGCGCAGGTGAAACCTTCGAGGCTTAAATCTCGAAATGATTAGATCGCCGTATATATTTAAATGTCCATGAAAATTGCACGCCGAAACCCAATATCAATCGCTCTGCTTCTGTTGGCAACACCCTTACTGGCAAATATCAACATTGCCAGCTTGGGTGCGAGTGCCAAAACAAATTCAACCGTCACTATCGGCTTCACACTTGAACCAGTGAGTCTCGACATTAGTGGCGTCGCAGGTCAAGCAATTCCTCAGGTGCTTTTAAATAATGTTTATGAAGGTCTGGTCAAAGTCGAAAACAGCGGCAAAATCGTGCCATCACTCGCAAAGTCATACAAGGCGTCTTCGGACGGTCTGACATATACGTTTAATCTGACTAAAGCAAAGTTCCACGATGGCTCTAATTTCCGCGCCGCAGATGTTGTCTGGAGTTTCAATCGGGTTCTTGATCCGAATTCGACAGCGGTATTACCGACCCAAAAACAACAGTTCGCAACCGTTGCCTCAGTCAAAGCGCCTAATGCAAGCACCGTTGTGTTTGCACTAAAGAATCGCGACAATGACTTCTTGTTCAACTTAACTCAGCGTGGCGGTGTGATCTTCAAATCAGGCAGCACAGAATTTGCAACAAAAGCAAACGGCACAGGACCATTCAAACTTGGCAAATGGAATCGCGGCAACAGCATCACCCTCGAACGCAACGACATTTATTACGGCAAAAAAGCCCTGTCGAAGAAGGTCGTGTTTCGCTACATTCTCGACGCGACAGCACTGAGTAACGCCATTTTGTCGGGTCAAATTGACATCATGTCAACAGTGCAAAAACCCGAACTACTTTCAATCTTCAAGAATCGCAAAGACTTGAAAGTTGTCAGTGGCACGACAAACGGCGAAGTCACTCTTGGCATGAACAACTCAAAGGCGCCACTCAATAACATCAAGGTTCGCCAGGCAATTCGCCAAGCCATCAATAAAAAAGCACTGATCAAAACTGCTTGGGCCGGATACGGACTCGAAATCGGCAGTTTTGTTCCGCCTACTGATCCATGGTTCGAAGACCTCTCGAAGAAATACCCATTCAATGTTCGAGCCGCCAAGAATCTCTTGAAGCAAGCCGGTTACCCGAATGGGTTTTCAATAGTGCTCGATGTTCCACCCGCGCCATACGCCGAAGCATCGCAAGAGTTCATCGCTGCGTCGCTTAAAACAATCGGCATCAATGTCTCGATTAAACCTGTCGCCTGGGGCGAGTGGCTAGATCGAATCTTTACCAAGGCCAACTACGACATGACGATCGTTGCCCATGTCGAGCGTGGTGACATGTCGATTTATGCGAACCCCAACTACTACTTCCGATACAACAACACCGAATATCAGGCGCTAATCAAAAAAGCCAGTTCAGCACGAACTGCCGCCGCGCAAACAGAGACGCTCAAGAAAGCAGCCCGTTTGCTGTCTGACGAATCAGCAAGCGATTGGCTGTTTTTGATTCCAAACTTGCAAGTTGCAAAGAAATCTGTTTCGGGCTTCCCAGAAAATTCGGTCGGCGACGCCTACTCAGTTGCGGCAATCACAAAAGGATAGATTGCTGCAAAACTTAGTCTGGTTTTTTGCTCGACGATTTACCCTATTAATAGGCTCACTTGTTACGGCGAGTGCTCTGGTGTTTTTTCTTCTGCGCACTCTGCCCGGTGATTTGGCATCTCTGAAACTTGGCGTTGATGCAAACCCTGAAGCCTTGATGCAAGTTCGTCAAGAATTCGGCTTGGATCAATCTCTGGTTGCGCAATATATCGAATGGTTCAGTGACGCGGCACGGGGTGATCTTGGCGTTTCAATGCTCACGGGTGCCGACATCTCACAAGAAATTCTCAACAAGGCCACTGTCACCCTGCCGTTGATCGGTCTCGCGTCGGTTCTCGCGATACTTTTTGCAGTTCCGCTTGGCATGTACTCGGCATTAAATTTTCGCAATCGCAGAGGCATCGGTGTATCGGCAGCAAGCCAACTTGGCATCGCGATCCCAACATTTTGGGTCGGCGTAATTCTGATAACAATTTTTGCGGTCAAGTTTCAGATTCTCCCCTCGGGTGGTTTCCCAGACGAGGGTTGGAGCTCGTGGGCTAATTGCCTCGAATCTTTGATTCTGCCCAGCACCACACTCGCGCTTGGTCAAGGCGCAATACTGATGCGCTTTGCACGCTCAGCAACCATCGACGTGATTCAACAAGATTTTTTTCGCACCGCCCGCTCAACTGGCCTCAGTCGCGGCCAAGCGATTCGCATTCACGGCATACGCAATGCAATAGTGCCTGTCATTTCAGTTCTCGGCGTGCAAATCGCCACGCTGATCGTCGGCGCAATCATCGTCGAAAGTGTTTTCTCGCTTCCTGGCATCGGACAAATGCTGCTGCAAGATGTCGGCATCCGCGACTACACCAAAGTCCAGGGCACAGTCGCGGCGACCACCGCTGCAGTCTTCTTCGTCAGTTTCTTGATCGACGCAATCATCGCCCTGATAAATCCAAAAGCGCGAACTTCACAATGAATCAAAATCGCAACTTATTTTTCGGCTTGATCATGGTCGGCTTCAGCGCAGCAACCGCACTTCTTTCAGTTTTATGGACGCCCTACGATCCGCTCGAAATAAATCCGGATGTCTCACTAGCCAAGCCTTCGTGGTCGCACTTATTGGGTACAGATGTCTTGGGGCGTGATGTCTTGAGCAATTTGTTGGTCGGTTCACGCACGACCCTGATCACAGCATTTCTCGTTGTGATAATCACGATGGCCTTGGGCGTAACCGCTGGCATCAGCACAGCATTGCTGCCAAAACGCGTGGGTCGAGCTGCGATCTACGCAATCGACATAGTTTTGGCGCTCCCGGCGGTGTTGTTTGCGATCGTTTTGGCCGCCATCTACGGGCCTTCGACATTCACTGCCGTGATTGCCATCGGCGTTGCCACTTCAGCCGCCGTCGCCCAAGTTACGAGACGCGAAGTGACCGTGATCCTTAACTCTGATTATGTTGTCGCCGCCCGAGCGTGCAACAGCAGCAAAACTCGAATCGTTCTCCGTCATATTTTGCCGAACATTCGTGCTTCGTTATTTGTTCAAGCGTCTGGCGCTGCGGCAATCGCCATCTTGGCCGAATCTACGCTTTCTTATTTGGGATTAGGCACCACCCCGCCAGCACCTTCGTGGGGACGAATGCTCGCGTCTTCGCAACAATATTTGATTATTGATCCGATTGTTGCGCTGTGGCCAGGGCTAGCAATCATCGTCACCGTGTTGGGCTTCAATCTGCTTGGCGACGGACTTCGTGAATCGCTCGACCCCACACTCAGAAAGAGTCGGTCGTGAAGTTTCTCGAGGTCAACAAACTCACGATCAAATTCGGCGACAAGACTGTCGTCAACAATCTCTCGTTTGATTTGGCCGCCGGCGACCGCTTCGGCGTAATCGGCGAATCTGGTTCTGGTAAAACGATGATCGCACTTGCGATCATCGGTCTGTTGCCTGACTCGGCATCGTTTTCGGGCAGCATTCGTCTCGACGGCGAAGAATTATTGTCGCTCGGCGACAAACAAATGTCGGCTTTTCGTGGCAGCAAAGTTTCGATGGTATTTCAAGAACCGCTTACGGCCTTAAATCCTTTGATGCGTGTCGGCAAGCAAATTACCCAACCGCTCAGAAATCACAATCGGCTCTCGGCACGCGAGTGCCTGGCGCGAGCAATCGAATTATGCGCATCAGTTGGGCTCCCCGACCCCGAACAAACGGTTCGTGCATACCCACATCAACTTTCTGGTGGTCAACGCCAACGGGTCGGGTTGGCGATCGCTATCGCCTGCAACCCAAAACTGTTGATCGTTGATGAGCCGACAACTGCTCTTGATGTGACCGTCCAAAGAGAAGTTTTGCAGACGATTAACGAACTCGTCAAACAACACAGCACGGCGTTGATTTTCATCTCACACGACCTACCAGTCGTCTCAACCATGGTTGAAACCATCGCCGTGATGCAAAGTGGCAACTGCGTTGAACAAGCGTCAATGTCGGCGCTCTTCGATCAGCCGCAACACGAATATTCAAAAAGGATTGTCGATCTGGCCAGGGCGACACAGAATAGATTCACAACTTTCACGACTAAGGCCACCTCATGAACACACCAATTCTTGAAACTCACTCACTTGGTCGAGATTTCAAGTTGCCACGTGCGTCAGTGACGGCAAAACAACAATTGCGACATGCAGTGGTTGATGTCAACATTTCAATCAACGCTGGTGATCGACTCGGCATTGTCGGTGAATCTGGCTCAGGTAAAACAACCCTCGCCAAATTGCTGTTGCATCTCGATCAACCCACGAGTGGCTCAGTGAATTTCATGGGTCAAAAACTGCAAAGCGCAGATATGGGAGATTTTCGGCGTCAGGTGCAAATAATTTTTCAAGATCCACGTAGTTCGCTTGACCCACGAATGATTGTCGAGCAAATAATTCGCGAACCACTTGAGTGCCTGAACTTTAATCAAAATCACCAAGCCAGAATCGACGAAGTTATGCAACAAGTTGAACTCGATTTTGTGATTCAATCTCGGTATCCCCACGAATTATCCGGTGGTCAACGGCAACGCGTGGCGATCGCGCGAGCACTCGCGGCAAAACCTTCAGTTTTGGTGGCTGACGAACCAGTCAGCGCGCTTGATGTCTTGGTTCGCGAAGAAGTGTTGCAACTTCTCAACCGATTGATCGAACAACTGGGTCTCACACTCGTGCTTATCTCGCACGACTTGAGTGTCATCGCCCAACTTTGCGACAAAGTTGTCGTGATGCAAAATGGCAGAATCATCGAATCAGGCGCGACGCAAAGTGTGTTCGGTAATCCACAACACCAGTTCACCCGACAACTGATCGCCGCCGTCCCCCAACTACCAACTCTGAAGTAACATCGATTTTGGAAGTGAGTCAAAATGACGAACTTTGTTGAAGTAGCCAATGAACTGAGTTTTCCTGAAGGGCCAGTCGCGTTGCCCGACGGCAGCGTTGTCGTAGTTGAGATGATGAAACAGTGCATCACGCGAATCATGCCCGACGCAACGAAGCAAGTTGTTGCAGAAATTGCCGGTGGACCAAACGGTCTCGCGATCGGCCCAGATGGCGCGCTCTACTTATGCAATAACGG
>JANRBC010000115.1:0-7814 GCA_030727685.1 Ilumatobacteraceae bacterium | reverse complement strand
TCGCTGATTCGCGAAGTTATTTTTCCTTGTCAAGCACCAAACGGCATCGGTCTCTCGCCCGATGGCCAGACGCTTTATTGGGCCGAGACATTTAATGGTCGGGTATTCAAGGCGAAAATTACCGGTGAGGGTGAGGTCGAAAAATTTAGCTCTCGAGATCCTCGCAACTGTCTGGCTGGTTTACCAGGACTGCAATACCTCGACTCGCTCGCAGTCGACAGTGACGGCAATGTTTGTGTAGCGACATTAATGAACGGTGGCATAACTGTGATTTCACCCGATGGTGAAATTCTCGAACACGTTGCAACCGGTGACCCGATCACGACAAATATTTGCTTTGGTGGCCCTGAGTTGCGAACTGCATACATCACGCTTTCAGGTCTCGGCAAACTTGTTTCGATGACCTGGCCGCGCCCGGGTCTAAAACTTAATTTCTAGTCAGCAATCCAATTGCCGTGAAAGCCGTTTGGCACACGCGCTGGTAATTGCACAATAGCTACGGGTTCACCGCAAAAATCTTGAGCGTCAAGTACGACCAGATCTGAAAGATCAGTTTCCGTGTTGTGACGCAGCGCCATTACGTATCCGTCGTCTTCAGACTTTGCGTCATTGCGTGCGATGAATACCGGCTCGCCGTAGCCAAAGTTTTCACCGTCGTGTCGTACTTGCGTTGATTGCTTTGCGAGATCTTGCTTGATCAAATCTGCTTGTCTGAAAACATCTGAGATGCCAGCGAGATAACCGAAATTGTGTTGCATACCGATTAAAGATTCGTTCATTCGCGGAAACTCTTGTGGTCGATCATCCAAGCGCTGTTCAGTTGCTTTACCCGTCTTGGGGTTAAGCACCCAACGATCTAAAGTCGGAAAACCTTCGTTTGGTCCGCGCTGTTCAACATCAAACATTTTTTCGTGACGTGCCGCATCTAAAACGACGGTGCCGTCTGGTGCGTCGTAGGCGTTTAATGGGTGAAAGATATAGCAACTGTTGATCTCGACCCACTTAATGTCGGCGGCCACACCTTCGCGCGGAAGCAAGCCAACGCGCGCTGTGTAATCCGCATTCCATATATATGGGAACGACCGCCCCGACATCGCCAACTTGAGATTGAACAAACAAGGCAAATCAAAAATCAACACGTATTTTTCAGTGATCGCACAGTCATGCATCATCGGGCCACCTGGCAATGCGATATCGACCGTGCGTCGCACTTTGCCGTCAACACCCACAACGAGATATTGCACTTGATTGCCCCAACCCCACCAATAAGCCATCACGTGCAATTCACCGGTGCGTGGGTCACGCTTCGGATGCGCAGAAAAAGCCTGCGGCAAAGTGTTGGCAAAATTCGAAACACGAACGGTTTCAAGTTCGTAATTCATTTCGATAGGCGGCGAGCCACCTTCAACAAGCGCCCAAGTTGCACCTGCATGACCGATCACATTTGTATTCGACGCAAACTGTGCATGATCGGCCGGCCAATCTGAAGGCGGCGCTTGTTCGCCAAGATTCTTTGCGACGTTTCGGTCACGCACCCAACGATTGCGATACCACTCAGCCTTGCCGTCGTTGATTCGAATTCCGTGAACCATACCCGAGCCTAAAAACCAGTGATACGAATCGGGGTTAACTTCACCAATCGGGTTTGGTCCGTTGCGCAAATAACGACCGGTCAACTCGTCTGGCAATTTGCCCGTCACTTGCAAATCAAACGCAGTTGTTTCAACATCTACGGGGGCTAAGTTGCCCGCCAAAAAGGGATTACTCGACTTTCGCAATGCCGACGCATTCGCCATATCTGAAACGCTAACAGTTCTGCCGTAGCGTAAGAACCTATGTGGGGCACGCCAGACATGGTTTCAAAACTTGAACATGTTCTTGTTCGCACGCCGACAACTGTCGGCAATTTCGTAGCCGATGCGCAGTGGCGCGAACCCGACCGCACTTCACTCGCGCGCGAACACAACGAATTCGTGCAACTGCTTGAAAAACTTGGATGCAAAGTTCACATTGCCAGCGCCGTCGACGGCTTAGTCGATGCTGTTTACATGCACGACCCGATGATCATGACGCCACATGGCGCAATCTTGTTGCAAATGGGCAAGCGTGTTCGCCAACCCGAACCAGCCCAAATTCGCCAAGACCTCGAGCGCATCGGCGTGCCGATCTTGGGTGAACTCACCGGCTCGGCAATCGCTGACGGTGGCGACAAAGTCTGGCTCGATGCGAAAACTTTGTTAATCGGCCATGGCTATCGAACTAACGGCGAAGGTATCGCACAAATCAAAAAAATGCTCGCGCCATTCGGTGTTGAAGTTCATTCCTTTGACTTGCCACATTTTCAAGGACCAAGTGCCGTGTTGCATTTGATGTCGGTGCTTTCACCGATCAGTCATTCGCGAGCAGTTGTCTATGAACCACTTGCACCGATTCGCTTGCTCGAATTTCTTAAGTCGCGCAATATTTCTTGGCTCACAGTTAACGACACCGAAGTTCATACCCAAGGCGCAAACATCTTGACTGTTGCACCAGACGTGGTTGTTTTAGCCGCAGGCAATCCAGAAATAGAAGGCAAACTTCGCGAGTCTGGGGTAACTGTGCACATTTTCAACGGTGAAAATGTCGCGGTCAAAGGTGACGGTGGGCCCACGTGTCTGACTGCGCCGTTGTTACGCCGCTAAAAGCACGCAACGCGCGTCGCCGACGAAAATCACCGAAGGTGTGCGATTTCGTTTAACGAGCCGACCGAGCGTAAACCATTTTTTGAAGCCACGACTCGATGGATCGAAGTGTATTGCGGATAGAAAAATCCGCGCTCAGTTGAAATACCCAAAATGTGCGCCAAATACTGATTGATCACACCACCGTGACATGTCACGACTATTCGCTGCGAGGCATGCTGACTGATCAACTGCTCAAGGCTCAAGATAACTCGACTGCGAAAACTTTCAAGCGTGTCTGAATCTGACTGCCACTCACCTGCCAACAGTTTTTGCCACCGCTCGTCATTGGCCGCACGCAACTCTTCAATCGGTATGTACTCGCTCGACAGTCGGTCGTATTCGGCGACTTCGTCGACAATTGAGATCGGTAGGCCGATCGTCTGTGCCAGCGGTTCGGCAGTCTGAACAGCCCGCTTCATTGGGCTCGAATAAATCGCTGTGATTTTTTCAGTTGCTAAATAGTTAGCAAGCCGAGTTGCCTGATTGACACCTTCGGGTGAAAGTTCAGGGTCAGCCGGACCTTCAACTACTTCTCGGCGCAACGGCAGACCGTGCCGAACAAGTATCAACTCCATTTGTTAAATCAATTTAGCAAGATCCAGTTCGTGAAACGCTCGCTCGAAGCGAGAATTCATCGTTTCTACAAGTGCTCGCGAGCGGGGCTCGTTGAGATTCATGCCACGACTTGCAACAACCGGATAAATCAGACAGAACAGCGCGGTACCGCGATATTGCAACCACAATTGATCACGGTCGATGTCTGTCACACCGTTTGCACGCAAACCTTCAAGCCATCGCTCGAACAACTCTTGCTCATATTTGCTGGCGTCTTCGGGTGTCAAACTTTGCGTTACAAAATATGCCAAGTCATAAGCACCCGAACCCGTGCCAATCAACTGAAAGTCATACAACACAAACTCGTTATTTTTGGTGAACATCATGTTGTCGGCGCGAAAGTCGCCATGAGCCAGAGTCGTTACGCCTTCCGAAAACGAAGTCATCAACCCACCGAGTGCCGCGCCAAATTTCTCGCCAATTTTGATTATCGACTCTGTGAGGTCAAGTTCTTTTTTAACTTTCTCCCAGCCCTCGGCGAAAACTACAGGCAACACCGCGGGATAAATCGGATCACTAAATGGAATTGTCGTGCCATCAGCCGCCAAACCATCAGCACGACCCCACCACTTGGCGTGAATTTTTGCCAGAGCATCGACCGCGCGGCGGGCATCGTCAATTGTTATGCCAACCGTCTGATCGACAATGCGATGACCTGCAAGATCTTCAAGCACCATTGCAAACTGGCTCGTCTCTTCGTTGATTTCACCAAAATATGATTTCGGAGTAATCACCGGACACTCTTTAGCCAACGTCTTAAAGAAACGAACTTCGCGAATATACATTCGCAGAATTGTCGAAGTAAACACCGCGGCCTCATCAAGCGCCGGCATTTTTACGATCACACTTTCAGGGCAATTATTGCCCGTCAGCTTTGCGCGATAAACCGCACTCGCCACGCCAACACCAACACCAATGATGCCGATATCGGCAGTTTTGATATCTAACCCAGTGGCATCAGCAAGCCATTGAGCATTTACGTCGTTTATCGACCCAGGTATTGCAACACTCATATCGACCCCCATCGAGCTAAGTTCTCTCAAACTTAACCCAACAAGCGCGACTTATTTAAATCACACAAATTCGGCCTATCACCGACTTGCGATTAACCGTTATGGGCAGTAAATCTTGCCTTTTGATTTGAATTTCTTGGCTTTGCCAAGTTGTGAGTCTGTTGTGCCGATCAGAGTTTTTACATCGACGTCACAGAAAATTGCATCAGTCAAATTTGCGCCTTCCATGTTGGCGCCCGTCATGTTCGCAGCCGTGAAGTCGACACCCGAGAGATTAGCTCCAGCAAAATTTACGTTCGACAAATCAGCGCGAATGAACAGTGATTTTGCCAAGTTCGCACCGGTGAAATTTGCGCCGCTCAAACTCGCCACGCTGAAGTTTTGAAAATCAAGTTGCAGTCTCGAAAAATCAACACCAACCAAGTTTGCAAACTGGCACTGCGTCAGTTTTACGCACATTGTGTCGAGAACCGTAGTTGTCGTCGGCGGCATGGTGGTCGTCGTTGTGGTTGTTGTAGTCGTCGTTTCGATAGTTGTTTCAGTTGTCGTAGTTGTTGATTCATCGTCAGCCGTGGTTTCTGTCACTACTGGCTCTGAGACTTCGGTTGCGACCGAAGTCTCGCTTGCATATTGCGTCGCCGATTGCGCACCACAGCCTGCGACGACAACAAACAGAAAAGTCACTGAAATCTTGCCTAGTTTCACGCTTTTAACCTTAGTGGTGCGTGACCCGCAGAAAAGTGAGGCACACTAGATAGAGATGTATACAACACTTTCTTCGATCGTCATTTCTGCCAAGCACACCGAAGAAGCATCTGGGTTCACAAGATTTTTAACACGACCAGTTGTCGCAATCCTTGTTGTGATTGGCTGTCTCATTTTCACCCGCATTTCGTACGCGATTTTACGCGCCACTGTCAGACGCATCGCCGACCGCACCCCTACCAACGCAGCAAACTGGTGGCGCAACAGCGTGCGTCGAGTTGGCGCCGAAACTGTCGAAGGCAGCGAGCACCGTCGCCGCCAACGAATTGATGCGGCGACCCGAATGCTGCATCACTTCATCAGTCTTGGTGCGTGGATAATCGCCTTGATCGCTGTCTTCAACATTCTCGATTTAAACGCGGCTTTCTTTTTGTCGAGCGCCGGCTTTCTTGGTGCAGGTCTTGCAATCGGTGGGCAGCACCGCGTTAACGACTACCTAACTGGTCTGGCAGTTTTGCTCGAAGATCGCTACGGCGTCGGCGACGAAATCGAGGCTGAACTCGGCTGGCAAAAACCTGTCCACGGTTTTGTCGAACACGTCGGCATGGTCACAACTCGTTTGCGTGACGGCGTAAGCACGGTTCACATTCCGAACAGCGCTTTGTCAAGCATTCGCAACCTCAGTCAAGAACCAGTGACGACAAAACTTGAGATGAATATTTCTTCAAGTGGTGCAAGTTTCAACACGGTTTCCAACACAATGCGCGATCTTGCTGGCACAAAAGGACTAACGACAGTTCTTTTCGTCGATGACATTCAAGCCGCTGGCGACAGTGACCGAGTCGAACTTAACGTCAGAACCTCTCGCCCACTTTCAGATCTCGAACGCGAGTTGTTAGTGCAGCGTGCGTCAGAAGTTTTGTCCAAAGAAAAGTAGCCAACGAGAACGTAGAGCGCAGTGCTTCGTCGACTGGTCGTCTTAGTCTTAACAAGTTTCATTGTCGCCTCGTCAGCCGCAAACGCTACTTCTGACGACTCAACCAACAAACGCGAGCTCAAATATGTGTTTCCGTTTTCGAAAGTTCCGGTGACATATTCGCGAGATCATTTGAACTACCCGGCTACAGACGTACACGGATGTTACGCGCGAGTTCTTGCACCAACGTCTGGCGTTGTGTTTGATGTTAAAACAAAAGATGAATGGACAAAAGAAATTGACGCACCTGGCACTCGTGGCGGGCTCACGATCACGCTTCATGGCGACGACCGCGTGCGATATTTTTTCGCACACCTCGGCCGAGTCAAGGTCAAGCGCGGCGAACGAGTCGAACCTGGCCATTGGATTGGCGTCATGGGTTCATCGGGTAATGCCCGCATAACCAAGTGCCACACCCATCTCGGCATGTCACGAATTTGCCCACAAAGTGAGGTCAAAGTTCTGCAAGGCGAAATTTGGCCGTGGAAATTTTTAGACGCTTGGCGCAAAGGCATAAACAAATCGCCGATCGAGGCCAAAAACAAAGTCATCAAAGCTTCACCTCAAGCCTGCGAGATCGCGAGAGCACAAGACTAAATCTCATCTCAGTAGTAATCTGCGAGATGTGAAGCCAAACGTATTGCTGGTTACGCTCGACCAGTTTCGCGGCGACTGCCTTTCTTGTGCCGGACACAAAGTTGTTCGTACACCAAACCTTGATGAACTCGCGCGAAACGGTGTGCGACTTGCCAACCACTTCAGCCAAGCGGCACCTTGTTCTCCTGGTAGAGCGAGTTTGTACACCGGCACATATCAAATGATCCATCGCGTAGTTGCTAACGGCACACCACTTGATAACCGATTCGACAATGTCGCCCGCATGGCACTTCGTGCTGGATACGAGCCGACAATTTTCGGTTACACCGACCAAGGTGTCGACCCTCGCACAACGACTTCAGAAAATGATCAACGACTGTCTACTTACCAAGAAGTGTTGCCGGGTTTTGATCGAATTCTGAATTTGTCAGAGCCTTATCCGCCGTGGCTCGAGCACCTAAAACAAAACGGCTTTGACCTTAACGGTGACTACAACAAAGCACTAAGTACCGAACCTGACCGTCACGAAGACTTGAGCATCTCGACATTTTTGACCAATGAATTTTTCTCTTGGCTAGACAAGCAAGATGCAGAGAAACCCTGGTTCACTCATCTCAGTTATTTGCGACCTCACCCGCCATATGCTGCAGCCGGCAAGTGGGCGAAGCAATATCTGCCCGACCAAGTTGACTTACCAATCACAGCGAGTGAAACTCGCCATCCATTTCACCAAGCTGCAATGAACCACGTGGGCACAGCCGCGCCGAAAACCGAGAAGGGTCTGCGCGAGATGCGTGCGCAGTATTACGGCATGATCGGTGAAGTTGATCATCACATGGGTCGAGTGTTTGCAAAACTTCGCGAACGTGGTGACTGGCAAAACACTTTGATCATCATTACTGCCGACCACGGCGATCAACTCGGTGATCATGGATTAAAAGAGAAACTCGGTTTCTTCGACGTCAGTTATCACATCGTCGGCATCATTCGCGACCCAAGTAATCCACAAACTCATGGCACGACAATCACCGAATTCACTGAGAACGTCGACATCATGCCGACAATCGCCGAGGCCATCGGCGAACCTGTGCCGTTGCAGTGCGACGGCCAACCACTCACCGACTTTTTAGGCGGCAACAAGCCTGCGCGCTGGCGAACCGCAGCAACTTACGAATACGACTGGCG
>JANRBC010000114.1 GCA_030727685.1 Ilumatobacteraceae bacterium | reverse complement strand
TGCTTAATGACTGCCGAGTGATCAAGCACTATTTTTAAGCGTTCGTATCTTTCGACTGCTACAGCGGGGTCAATAAACCTTTCAGTCATTTGTGCGGCTTGCGTGCCGGGTCGGGGTGAAAAAATAAACGAGAACGCAGAGTCGAAACATGCCTCGGCGCAAACTTCAACAGTTCGCAAAAAGTCTTCTTCGGTTTCTCCGGGAAACCCAACTATGACATCAGTAGTAACTGCGAGATCATCGATCATCTCGCGCGCTTGCGCGAGACGGGTTAAATAGCGCTCGGCTGTATACCCGCGGTGCATTAACCCTAAAACAGTGTCAGAGCCCGACTGCAATGGATAGTGCAAGTGCTCGACAACTGTTGAGGTCTCGGCCATTGCCAACAATGTGTCTTCGCGCATGTCTTTCGGGTGCGGACTGACAAACCGCACACGCGAGATGCCTGGCACCGCACCAACTTTGCGCAACAACTCTGCAAATTGCGGCTTTGGTTTCACTGTTATATCGCCTGCCGCCCGGGCATTCAACGAGAGATCACGGCCATAACTATTGACATTTTGACCGATCAAAGAAATTTGGGTTACGCCGCTACGCACCAGTGACTCGACCTCGGCCAAAATTTCGGCGCCAGGCCGAGAAATTTCTTTGCCACGCACAGCAGGCACGATGCAATAAGCACATGTGTTGTCGCAACCAATTTGAATTGTGACCCACGCGTTATAAGAAACCTCACGACGCATTGGTAGCGCACTCGGAAACATGGTGTGATCGTCAAGCACCGCTTCTTCGAGAATTTCGGTAACTGGGCGTCCGTAGCGAGTCTCGTCTAGCAATTCGGCGGCACGGTGCACATTATGTGTGCCGATAACGACATCGACATATGGTGCGCGTTCACGAATCAAGTCTCGGTCTTTTTGAGCTAAGCATCCGGCGACGAGAATTTGACGATCGTCTTTCTCGGTCTTCCAGTTTTTTAACTGGCTGAGAGTGCCATAGAACTTGTCGTCAGCGTTTTCGCGAATGCAACACGTGTTTATAACCACAACGTCAGCGTCACCGACATTGTCGACATTTGTCATGCCATCTGATTCGAGCAGACCAGACAAACGCTCAGAATCGTGTTCGTTCATTTGGCACCCAAAAGTGCGAACGAAATAGTTGCGGGTCACGACTGTTCTATTTTACAGGCGCGATTTGGGCCACCCTTGAAAAGCCACTGCTGGCAGGCCAATAATGACCTGCCAGCCGCAATGCATTAGCGACTTGTCTAGAGTTCGATTGGCTCGTCGTCTTTGGCAGTGAAAGCCTTCTTTGATGCTGTCTCTGTTGCCGGCTTAGCAGCAGTCGCTTTTGCTGCTGCAGCAGCCACCGAGTCGGATGAGGTCTCAGCTGGTGTGTCGACAACTGGCATCGACTGCAGGCGCACGCGGTCGGCCATTTGAACCATGACCTCGGTATTTTCAGCCAAGAACTGCTTGGCGTTTTCACGACCTTGACCGAGTTGCTCGCCGTCATAAGTGAACCAAGCACCCGACTTTTTGGCGATGCCCATTTCGACGGCCATGTCAAGAACAGCGCCTTCACGACTGATGCCCTTGCCATACATAATGTCGAATTCGGCTTGCTTAAACGGTGGTGACACTTTGTTTTTTACGACTTTTACACGGGTGCGTGAACCAACAACTTCGACGCCATCTTTAATTGTTTCGATGCGACGAATGTCAAGACGAACAGACGAATAAAACTTGAGTGCACGACCACCAGGTGTTGTTTCTGGTGAACCGAACATGACGCCGATTTTTTCGCGCAGCTGATTGATGAAAATCGCCACTGTGTTCGACTTGTTCAGATTTGCTGTGAGCTTTCGCATCGCTTGGCTCATAAGTCGGGCTTGCAGACCCATGTGGCTGTCGCCCATTTCGCCTTCGATTTCTGCTCGTGGAGTAAGCGCGGCGACCGAGTCGATGACGATGACATCGAGCGCACCTGAGCGCACCAACATGTCGACGATTTCGAGTGCTTGCTCGCCTGTGTCTGGCTGCGAGATCAAAAGATTGTCGGTGTCGACACCAATTGCTTTGGCATAGATTGGGTCCATTGCGTGTTCGGCATCGACATAGGCGCAGATGCCGCCGTTGCGTTGGGCTTCGGCCACAACATGCATCGCCAAAGTTGATTTGCCTGACGACTCTGGGCCGAAGATTTCAACAATGCGACCTCGAGGCAGGCCGCCGATGCCAAGCGCAATGTCAAGTGGCAAAGCCCCAGTTGGGATGAAATCGATGCCCAGACTTTGCTTTTCGCCCATACGCATGATCGAACCTTTGCCGAACTGCTTATCAATGGCCCCTAGGGCTACTTCGAGTGCTTTATCTTTTTCTGTGCTCATGATTTGTTGCCTTTCATTTGCTTGGGTTGAGAACTTGGCACCCTAGGTAGGGGGTGTTGCAGGCAACCCTACACACGAACAGATGTTCGGTCAAGCACTCTAGAAGCCATATGGCATAAGCCTTTTGAAGGGTCGTTTGGGGCTTATTGCTGTTTGCTTGTGTTCGCCAGTTCATCGGCGTCAAGCGGACGCATGATCAGATCGATCGCCAACCATGTTGTGTAAGAAATCGGATATCCGGCAACGCCAACAATCAAGGTCACGCTGATTGTCGAAATTAATAGCTCTAGAACTGCAATATCTGGATAAGAAATCAACGCGCCAACAGCCAGCGTCAAGACTAAAGCACCACCAGTGAGAATAAAACTAATTGCTGATGCACCGAGCATGAAGCCTTCTAAGTTGCGTTGCCAAAAAAGATTGCAACCACGACAATTTTTTTGTGTGCGAAACCACGAAACAAAAAATGCACCACGGGTGCCGCAATGTGGGCAACGTCGAGATAATCCACGAAGAAGCATTCGCAGTGAAGTCGGCGATTTTTGCGCCACGTACTTTTAGACGAGAAGTTCGTCGATAAATTCTTGAAAGACGTTTGCGTAGTTGAGTGTCTCGGCTTCGCCGTGCATAATCGAGATCAACCACTGCTCATCTAAACCAGGTGGCAAGAGAATGCCACGATTGATGCCGTGAATCCATTGCGCGTA
>JANRBC010000113.1 GCA_030727685.1 Ilumatobacteraceae bacterium | reverse complement strand
GAGCATGCGCCTGAAAAGCGCAGGGTCACCGGATCGACGCCGGTCCCGACCACAAATTAATTATTCTTAACGTGATGTCAAACCCAAGCGGCGAAAACACTGACCCCACAAGTCAGTTTTTTCGGCGACGACGAGACATCCAAGGCATCAGGGCTATAGCGGTCTTGTTGGTGCTTGCTTATCACGCGAAAGTTCCGGGGTTTTCTGGCGGATACATCGGGGTCGATGTTTTCTTCGTCGTCTCTGGGTTCTTGATTACCTCTTTGTTGGTACGCGAGTTCGACGCAACAAACAAAATTTCACTGACAGATTTTTACGCGCGCCGAGTTCGACGGTTGTTGCCGGCTTCACTCGTAGTGGTTATCGGCACGCTCGCAATTTCGAGAATTTGGCTTGAGCCTCTCAGGCTGAACGATCTGACTCAAGACGCGCGGGCTGCTGCGCTATTTGCGACGAACATCGTTTTTGCGGTTCGTGAGTCTGATTATTTGCAGTCGGCACTACCACCATCGCCATTGCAGCATTATTGGTCGCTCGGGGTTGAAGAACAGTTCTATATTTTCTTTCCGATCATCGTGATGGTGTTGCTCAAACTCGGCAAAGCCTCAAAATCATTGTTGATCGCAGGTCTAACCACGATTACGGCAATCTCGTTCGCCGTTTGCGTTGCGATCACACCATCAATGCCTGCAATTGCTTTTTACCTATTGCCGTTTCGAGCGTGGGAGCTCGGCGCTGGCGCCCTGCTGGCAATGTTCGGCAGCAAGGTCAGCCGAATTAAGTCAGTAAATCGAGAACTTTTTGGTTGGGTTGGGCTTGTCATCATCGTCGTGACTGGCTTGATTTATGACAGCAAGACTTTGTTTCCGGGTTACGCGGCCGGATTACCAGTTGTCGCGACGATACTTTTAATTTCGTCAGGAGATAACTCAAAGTTTGGTCCGAGCAGACTGCTTGAATTGCGGGTCTTTCAGTGGTTAGGCAGCAGATCGTATTCGCTCTACTTATGGCACTGGCCAATTTTGATTGTTGCTCGATCGGCAAACAAAGCCGAACTCACCGCGATTCAAATAGCGCTTTGCATGTTGGCGACACTGTTGCTCGCTGAACTTAGTTTCAAATTTGTTGAGCAACCTATTCATAAAGTGCCAAGGTTCTTGAACAATACAAATCGCAGTCTTGTTTTCGGTGCGCTGCTAATAGTGATTGGTCTTGGCGCATCATTCATTACTGCCCCAGCAACTGCGGGCTCATCAATAGCATCAGACAACACAACCGAATCATCGGTTCTGGCATCGGCGACGACGATTTTTCAATATTCAGATAATCAGTTAAAACAGTTTGTCGATGCCGCCCCAAAAATCACCGAGTTGCCAGCCGACCTCGACCCGCCGCTTGCTGTTCTAGACAACGATGAACCAGAAATCTACAAACTGGGTTGCCATGATCATGAATTCGATGTTCCGCCTATATGTGAATTCGGCGATCTTGACTCAAAAACATCAATTGCTTTGATTGGCGACTCGCATGCTGCGCAGTGGTTCGAACCACTCCGCCGAATTGCCGAACAACGAAGTTGGCGATTACAAACTTTCACTCGGTCTGGGTGCACGATGCTCGGTGTTGAAAACGGTGTGCTCGAGAAGTGTCGCAAATGGCTGAAGAATGTTGTAGCCGAGATTCAAAATCGCGAATTCTCGCTCGTAGTGATCTCTGGATTTACAAATCGTGAAGATTTAGTTGATGAATCTCCAGATGGTTTTACTAATAACATCACTGAGTTGCACTCGGCTCTGACTATCAACTCGCAAAAAATTATTTACCTTGCCGACTCGCCAGGACCGCTATTGCATGTGCCGATCTGTCTTTCAGCAAATATTCAAACCGTACAAAATTGCAATTTTGAACGTGAACTGGCCGTCAACGCACAAACTACTGAAATTCTAAAAGGTGTTTGGAGCAGTGAAACTTCAAGATTTGTTGATCTGACCGATTGGTTCTGCACAAGTCAAATTTGTCCAGTTGTTATTAAAAACATGGTTGTCTATCGCGATATCTCTCACATTTCATCTGTATACGCACTCGCACTAACTAACGTGCTGATGAATCAACTCGAGACTTCACTGGCTGGTTAGCACAAACTTGCGCTAACCGATTACTCCTCGACAACGAGTGTGAGAATCCAATCGCCAGTCACATGACTTTCAAGATCAAAACTGCCAAGTTGGTCGGCTGTAAATTCGATCATCGCTTCTTGGCCAGCAGTTGCAGCTGCGGTTAGTTCATAGCCATGCAGGTGAAACTCGTCGTCGGCGTCTGGATTAAGAATTTTGAATTGCACTTTTGAGCCAAGAGTTGCTTGATAAGCCACAGCCGACCCAGAAGTCTGACCGATGATCACAGAAATCTCTACTGGTTCGTCGATCGCCGCGACGTCTTCTAATGTTTCGTCCTCGACTGATGCCGTGTCTTCACCGGTTTCAGAATTCGAATCTGAACCTGCGCAACCGACCGTGCCAAGCAAGAGGCAAGTAGCAATTATTGAATTAGTAAAAATCGAACGTTTGGTCATGAACCAAAAGCGTAGCCAAGATCGGGCGCGGTCAACATTGGCTGATAGGCAATTTTTGCCTCTTTAGCCATCGCTGCACAAGTGCCACCACGGTCAACTATGACCGTAATAAATACAGGCGTTGCGCCAAAAGCTCTAACTACTTCAACTGCTTCAAAAAGTGAAGTACCTCGAGTAACTGTGTCTTCAACAATCGCCACTCGATCACCTGGTTGCAAAGCTCCAGCGATGCGACCGGTGACTCCGTGATCTTTGCTCTCTTTACGCACGCTAAAGCTGCGTAACTCTCTGCCACGTGTTGCAGCAACCGCCGCAATACCAAACGCCACTGGGTCTGCCCCCATAGTCAACCCACCAATGGCGTCAATATCTGGCGGCAACATGGCGAGCGCCACGTCGCTAACCAGGAGAATTCCATCACTACGACATGCTGTCTGTTTCGAATCTAAAAACCAGTTGCTTGTGCGTCCAGACTTAAGCGTGAAAGTACCAGTCTTCAGTGAGTGTTGCAAGACATGTTCGCGCAGTTTGTG
>JANRBC010000112.1 GCA_030727685.1 Ilumatobacteraceae bacterium | reverse complement strand
GCATCAAATTGTGCACCCAAAAAATCGACGGCCTTAGTTTTATTCGGCGGATACTGTTCAAGCAACGAACCGACCAAAGCGCTGACATCGGCATCTGTTAATACATTCTCAGTTTCTACGGCAACCATGATTCACCCAATTTACCTTTCGGAGCCAAAGTTTCTGTAGTTGGAAGACAGTTATCAAAACCGACTAGTTTTCAAATATGTTTCCAGGGGCAATCGCTGCTGATGCACCAAATCGACCCGCCGTCATAATGGCATCGACGGGCCAAACAATCACCTTCAAAGAACTTGACGAAGGCGCCAATCGATTGAGCCAAGTGTTGCGCAGTGCCGGCCTCAACCCAGGTGATCACATTGCATTCTGTATTGAAAATCACCCTCGCTACTTTGAGATCTTGTGGGGCTGCCATTATGCAGGCCTTATATATACGGCTTGCTCATCAAGACTCACGACTGACGAACTCAATTACATAATCAACGACTGCGGAGCAAAGGCGTTTATCACAAGTAAACACAAAGCTGACCAGGCAGCCGAGGTAGCAAACACGACGCCAAATATTACGCTGCGCTTAATGCTCGACGGCAAAATAAGTGGTTACGACTCTTATGAAGACACTGTTTCGAAAGCACCAGCTACTGAGTTGAGCAACCGCGTCGATGGTGTCGACATGCTTTATTCAAGTGGCACAACTGGCCGACCAAAAGGAATCAAACTTGGACTCGCAATGACCCCTCTGGGTACGCCAAGTTCGCTAAGCGGGCTGTGTTCAATGTTGTTTGCGATCGACAAAGACTCGATGTATCTCTCACCGGCTCCGCTTTATCACGCCGCACCCCTACGTTTCACAATGACGACGCATCGACTGGGCGGTACGGCAATCATCATGGAGCATTTTGATGCTGAAGAGTATTTAAAGTTGATCGCCAAATATAAAGTGACACACTCACAACTCGTGCCAACAATGTTCGTGCGAATGCTGAAGCTTGACGAAAAGACTCGCCTTCAGTTCGACACCTCAAGTTTGAAATGTGCAATTCACGCAGCGGCACCATGCCCAATTGAAGTGAAGAAAAAAATGATCGACTGGTGGGGGCCGGTAATTCACGAGTATTACGCAGGCAGCGAAGGCAACGGTTTTGTCTATTGCAATTCTGACCAGTGGCTTGCCCACCCTGGCACAGTCGGCGTCGCGCTTAATGCGACCGTTCACATCTGCGACGAAGATGGCAAAGAGTTGCCACTCAATGAATCGGGCACGGTTTACTTCGAGAGCAACGTGAATTTTGAGTATCACAACGATCCAGAAAAGACAAAGAGTTCGCGAGATCCGCTCGGACGCGGATGGACAACACTCGGAGATGTCGGCTATCTCGACAAAGACAATTTCTTATATCTGACAGATCGCAAGGCCTTCATGATTATTTCGGGTGGAGTGAATATTTATCCACAAGAGTCAGAAAATATTTTGATCAATCATCCAAAAGTTGTTGACGTCGCCGTCTTCGGCGTGCCAAATGAAGAGTTTGGTGAAGAGGTGAAGGCAGTCGTTCAGCCGGTCACGATGCCGAAAAATTCGCAAGAGGCTCTCGAGCTAGAAACTGAATTGAAGGCTTTCTGTCGAGCGTCTCTTGCAGATCTGAAGTGCCCGCGTTCAATTGATTTTCGCCCTGAACTACCCCGACATCCAACGGGAAAACTTTATAAGCGTTTGCTTAAAGACGAATATTGGAAGAACGCTGGTCGCGCAATTTAATTGTGCGCAATCGAAGATTTGCACATAGTGAAGCATCCTTTTCTCAAACATGATTTGCCGATCGCCTTTGCTCACCGCGGTGGTGCCAGCGATGCGCCCGAAAACACGATGCCAGCGTTTCAACGAGCAATCGACCTCGGATACATATATATAGAGACTGACGTGCATGCCACCAAAGATGGCGTGTTGCTTGCGTTTCATGACGACGACCTGTCGCGAACTTGCGGTAGGCCCGGCTTGATCAGCGAACTCAACTACGACGATGTCAAAAGTGCCCGTGTCAACGGCACCGAACCAATACCGCTACTCGAAGATCTGATTTCTACATGGCCGAATGCCCACATCAACATCGACTGCAAATCAGATCAAGCACTGCTGCCACTTGCAGAGCGAATCGCCCATGGCGATCTGTTCGACCGCATTTGCGTCGGCTCGTTCAGTGACAAACGCCTCAATAGTTTGCGCGACCAATTCGGTGAAGATTTGTGCACATCGATGGGCCCAAGAGACGTCACCAAACTGCGTTTAGGCAGTTGGGTGCGCCGCTCGGGCAGCTTTCGAAATATCCACGCGGCTCAAGTGCCCGTAAGTCAGGGTCCGTTGACCATCGTAAATAGGTCGTTTATTGAGGCGGCCCATAACGCCGAGATCCAGGTGCATGTTTGGACTATCGACGATGAAAACGAGATGATTCGGCTATTAGATCTGGGCGTTGACGGCATAATGACCGATAGGCCCGAATCTTTAAAAAAAGTATTAGTTTCGCGTAATGCCTGGCATGGCAACTGAGATATTGTTGGCACCATGAGAGTAGATGCCAACTTTTTCTGCACAGTTCCGATGGATGACGCCGGAAAGGTAGCGCCGAAAGATCGCCGCTACGGCAACGACAGTGTCATTGAGTGCTACAAGAATCTTGTTGCATGGGCCAAGACCGCCGACGAGGTCGGTATCGACACGATGTGGCTAACCGAGCACCACTTTCAATACGAAGGCTACGAAGTGTTGCCGAACTTAATCTTGTTCGGTCAACACCTGACAAGCGTTACAAAAAATCTTCGCCTTGGTCAGATGTTTAATGTTTTGCCACAATGGCACCCTTTGCGGCTCGCTGAAGACTTCGCGATAGCCGACATTGTTACAGGTGGTCGAATGGAGTTCGGTGTTGGCCGTGGCACAGTGCCGCGCGAAGCATGGAGTCTTGGCACGGTTGTCGCCTCGGGCGACAATGCAATGAGCGCTGAACACGACCGCATCAATCGGGAAGTATTCGAAGAAAGCATGGAAGTCATCAAACTCGCTTGGTATAACGAGCGCTTCTCGTATCGCGGCAAACACTTTGTGTTTCCTCCAG
>JANRBC010000111.1 GCA_030727685.1 Ilumatobacteraceae bacterium | reverse complement strand
TAGAGCAACGCACTCGTAATGCGTAGGTCGCGGGTCCAATTCCCGCCTCGGGCTCTGAGATTTTTTTAGTTTTTGCAATAAGTTTTATGCAGGAAGTTCGACAACCAAGATTTGAGTGTTGTCAGTAGTTACTTCAAGATTGAAATCAAACAAACTGGGCAAGGTCACTGAAGATCCTGCATTGAGTTTTGTCGCTTGCTTACGGTCGGCTACTTCTAAAGACGCACTGCCTGATAAAACGAACATAAACATCAATTGGTGCTGATGATTTGACTCGCGTATTGACGCTGACTTGTTAGCGCGCACGGTCAATGCATTTGCTAAACCGGCAGTTGCTTGATCAATGCCGGTGTTGCGGGCTTCAAAACCTGAATGACGCCATGGCAACCAAGGAGTTTGATCGGCAATATGGCGAACAAAGCGTTGCCCTGAAAAGTCTCGATCGGGTCGCAGTGTTGAAGTGGGCAATTTGATCTCGTGTTCAGCAAAAGTTTCGTGCTCGGCAGGAGCGCCAATTTCAATTACTTCAAGGTTGTCTGAACTTTCGAGCACGCGGTGACGAATCTCAGGCGGCTGCAAGACGCAATCACCGGCGTTCATAACAAATGACTCACCTTGATCTTCATAAATAACTCGCACCCAACCACTTTTGCAATAAATCATTTGAAATTTGATGCGGTGATAATGCACATAGTCAGGCACCGGACCACCTCTTGGAATATGAATATGCGAAGCGATGAACGCACCGCCCAATCGACTGGGTATCAAATCTCGATAGCGCATGCCTGCTCGGCCAACTGTCCATGAGGCGTCACTCGTTAAAGGTGTGACAACTAATGATTCTTTCAACTCAGGCAAAACAACAGCAGTACTTGCGTTAATGATTTCAATGGTTGTGCCGTTAGGCGCATGCAAAGTTTGAGTCGCACGACTACTTGAATTCAAACGAAGGGTGATGCCTTTACCCGAACCGCCACTGCGCAAACATAAGCGCACGCCGTAACCACTAATGATCGCGGTAGTGGGGTTATCTGCGGGGGTGATCATCTCGATTCGAAAATCAAGTTCTGATGTAAAAAACGCCAGTGTCGGATCTAACTCGATGCATGGCACGACAACTTCAGCGCTATCTGTTGCTGTTAGTTGATTTTTGTTGTTCACAATTTAAATCACGCTACTTAATGATGAGGTTTACTCACCAACTTGGCCATCAATTGCTTCGCGAAGCAAATCTGCATGACCATTGTGGCGGGCATACTCTTCGATCATGTGCACGAGAATCCAACGCAAAGACGGCGAATCACCATTTGGCCACGTGCGTTTTGCAAGTTGACCAAGGTCGCCATTCTCGAGTGTTGATGCGATGTCGAGCCGCGACAACGCACAGGCCTCATGCCAAAGTCTGAACAATTGCTCAGGCGTGTCATTGGCTGCCGAGTTCCAATCCCAGTCGCGATCTTGCGACCAATCAACTTCGCGCCATGGTGAGAGTTTGTCGCGACCCATCAACCAGTCTGAAAACCAATGGTTCTCGACATACGCCATGTGCTTCAAAACTCCACCAAGGGTCATTGATGAAGCAGCAGTCTTTTTCTGCAAATCAGTCGAACCCAAATCACGACACTTCCATTCAAGAGTCGCGCGTTGAAATTCTAAAAAGCCAAGCAGTGTTGACACTTCATCACTCGCGACAGGTGGCTCAGGCCGACCTTGATCGTCAATGTTTGAATTAGTCATGCGACTTCAGGCATCAAAGCGATAAACATTCGTATCGCGCGCAACAAAACCAATGCGCTGATACAACCGATTCGCCGCTTCACGAGATGGTCGTGAAGTTAGGTCGACAGTTTTTGCCCCACGGCGTTTCGCTTCGGCGATTGCGGCCATATTTAGCGCCTCGCCAACGCCGTGACCACGCGCCGAAGAATCAACGACGACATCTTCGATCCATGCACGCACAGCGGTCGGAATGCGAAAAACTGCAAGAGTCAATAAGCCAACAATCTGGTTATCCACACGGGCAACAAACATCAAAGTTGAATCTGAGTTAACAATTTCGGCCAATTCGTTAGTTGTCATCGGTTTTGCTGATGAAGACAGTTGCGGAATCAGGCGATGACACGCGGCTAGCAATTCTTCTGTCGCCTGGGTGGCGATTTCCACAGGCACCGATGAAGCCATGGCATCAGCGTATCTGTATTGCACAGGATGCCTGTGAAATTAGATAGCGTCATAGCAAATGTCCGCGATTGATCATGTT
The DNA here is from genome assembly GCA_030727685.1 of Ilumatobacteraceae bacterium. Classification (GTDB taxonomy): domain Bacteria; phylum Actinomycetota; class Acidimicrobiia; order Acidimicrobiales; family Ilumatobacteraceae; genus BACL27. The sequence continues at coordinate 874 of JANRBC010000111.1, read as the reverse complement.
CGTTGGTTGTCGAAGCCGTCGCTTAAAAATCCAACGTTGATTACTGCGTTCACCGGATGGAACGATGCAGCGGACGCAGCATCAAACGCAGTGCGTAACTTGATTGAAGGTTGGGGTGCAACAGCTCTTGCCGAAATCGACCCAGAACCTTTCACCGACTACGCAACAGTGAGACCACATGTTCGACTTAAAGATGGCGGCAAGCGTGACATTATTTGGCCAACTGTTGGTTTGTGGCATGTGAACGGCGCCGGCGGCGACATAATTTTGGCTCTCGGCCCAGAACCGAGTTTGCGATGGAAGTTGTTCTCACAGCAAATCATTTCGGTTGCCGAACACTTCAATTCATCGCTTTTATTGACGCTTGGTTCATTGCTTGCCGATGTGCCTCACAGCCGACCAGTGCAAATAATCGGCACAGCGACAGACACCGACCTTATTGAGCGGTTCGATCTGCAACGATCGCGGTACGAAGGACCAGTCGGTATCGTCAGCGTTTTGCACGACACATTCGACGAGTCGTCGATACCGTCGGCATCACTTTGGGCTGCAGTGCCGGCATACGCATCGCAAGTGCCATCACCAAAAGCATCGCTCGCACTCATGCGTCGCGCATGCGAAATAATTGGCACGCCCGCGCCACTTGCCACTGTCATGAACTTGATCGAACGCTATGAAGAGCAGATCGACTCACTGGTCAAAGATGATGACGATCTAGTTGCTTATGTTGAAAGACTCGAGACGATGACCGACAACGGCATGAGTTTGGACGACGAAGTTGACGACAATCAGCTTCAATTCGATTTCGCAGGCGACTCGGACGAGCCGGCCGACCCGAGCAACTTAATGGATGAAGTAGAGCAGTTTTTGCGTG
>JANRBC010000110.1 GCA_030727685.1 Ilumatobacteraceae bacterium | reverse complement strand
TCATCGCCGATGAACTTGGGCCAAGTTTGCGTTGGGCAACTGCAACAGTTGTTCGCACGCCAAAACAAGATGGTCAAGGTGGCGGCGCGGCAAATCGCCCAGCAAACACCGGCACCAACCCAGGCACCGAAGCCACGCCATTTGATGGCGAAGAACCGTTCTGATTCGCAAATACTTATAACAACTAACGAAATAACTAACGAAAAAATTAAGGACTCGAGATGACAAGTAAATCCAACAAGTTAAGAGCCAAGAAAGCGCTACTTCGCAAACCCAAGAAGCGCCCGAACATGATGGTGCAAGAAAAAGTTGGCTTCGTCGATTACAAAGACGTCAACTTGCTGCAGCGCTACATGTCAGATCGTTCAAAATTGCGCGCTCGACGCATGAATGGCAACTCTGTTCAGCAACAGCGCGATATCGCCACTGCAGTCAAAAACGCTCGTGAAATGGCTTTGTTGCCTTACACAAAGCGTGTTTCGGCAACTCGTGCCCCACGTGAGCGTGGCGAATTTGGTTCTGACGATCGTGGTCGCGATCGCGGTCCGCGCCGTCCACGCCGAGATGAAGTCGCTGGTGATGCAGCAACGGTAGAAATTGCCACCAACATCTCAGCAGAACTAACGAGCGACGCAAGTGTTGAAGCCATTGTCGACGGAGCAGCATCATGAAAGTTTTGCTTCGATCTGACGTCAAAGGCATTGGCCGTCGTGGCGACATCGTCAATGTTTCTTCTGGTCACGCCCGCAACTTCTTGTTGCCAAACGACTTAGCGATCGTGGCCAACGCAGGCACGATTGCTCAGGCTGAGGTCATGCGCAAGTCGCGCGAACAGCAAATTGCTGCTGATCGCGAGTCGGCTCGCCTAGTGGCAACATCATTGTCGACAACGGTCATCAAAATCGCAGCAAAGGCTGGCAACGAGGGCCGGTTGTTCGGGTCAATCAACGCTGCCGAAATTGCTAAAGCTGTGCTTGATCAAACTGGCGTGACGATTGATCGCAAAAATATTCAAGTTGAGACACCACTGCGACAACTCGGTGAGCATTCGGTATCTGCCGAAATTTTCTCTGATGTTGTGGCAACCCTCAAACTAGAAATTGTTGCCAAATAATCTTCAGCAACTGTTCTTAGTTATCCACCTGTTATCCACAGAAGAATCACAGGGTTATACCCGTAGCAATCAACAGGCAATCTAAGGCATTGTGTAGGCATGTCTATTGCTGAATTTCCCCGTGGCGATCGTGGTGATCGCGGCGCGGCAACTCAGCGATCGACAAACAGAATTCCCCCACACAGTGTTGAAGCCGAAGCATCTTTGTTGGGTGCGATGCTTTTATCGCGTGAGGCTGTCAGCATCGCATTCGAACGCGGTGTTCGTTCAGACGAATTTTACAAACCTGCTCACCAACATATTTTTGATGCGATTCGTGCGCTCAACAGTGCAGGCGAACCAGTTGATCCGATAACTGTTGGCGACGAATTGCGTCGCAACAATTTATTAGACGGCATCGGCGGCATCGATGCGTTGCTCACACTGCAAAACGCGACACCTGCAATCACAAGCGCCGAGCGGTACGCCAAAATTGTGCGTGAAACTGCGTCTTTGCGCAAGTTGATTTCGGTTGCTTCAGAGATTGCCGAGATTGCCTATAGCGGCCCAGAAGATGTTGCGCGAGCAATTGACGAGTCTGAGTCGAAGATCTTTGATGTTTCTGAAACCAATATTGGTGACGCTTCTCAGCGGCTCGGGTTGTTGGTCAATGAAGCAATGGAAAAACTCGAAGATCGTGCCAACAACAAAGAATTAATCACCGGCACAGCGACTGGTCTTGATGATCTCGACAAAATTTTGCTTGGTCTGCAGCCTGGCACACTAAATATTTTGGGTGCTCGACCTGCGATGGGTAAGTCGGCTCTAGCTCTCGGTTTGGCCGTTCACGTAGCGCGCACATCAGGCAAGCAAGTGTTGTTTTTCTCACTCGAAATGGGCACCGCCGAACTTGTGCAACGTATTCTTGCCAGCGAAGCAGGTGTTGACTCAAAAGTTTTGCGCAGCGGACGACCGTCACCAAACGACTGGACAAAAATTGGTCACGCCGTTGGTCGCCTCGATATTCCGTTGATTATCGACGACAGCCCGGGCACATCGGTTGGTGCAATACGTGCAAAAACTCGACGCATTGTTAGTCGACAAGGCGAAGTCGCGCTAATTGTTATCGACTACTTGCAACTCATGGGCGGCGATGGCAAGCCAGAGAACCGACAACTCGAAGTCAGTGAGATCAGCCGAAAACTCAAACTTTTGGCGCGCGAATTTAAACTACCAATTTTGGCGCTTAGTCAGTTGAGTCGCGGTCTTGAAGCACGCAACGACAAACGCCCGACACTTTCTGACTTGCGTGAGTCTGGTGCTCTTGAGCAAGACGCCGACGTCGTGATGTTCTTGTATCGCGACGAGGTCTACAACCCTGACAACAAAACTGAACTCGGCATCGCCGAATTGAACGTGTCAAAGCATCGTGCTGGCCCACTCGGCAAGGTGCGGCTCGCATGGTTGGCGGCATACACACGTTTCGAAAATTTCGCGTCCGACCCCACCTCGAACTAGTTATGTTTCTCGGCGAAGATATTTTGGCGTGGTTGGTTATTGCCCTCGGTGGTGCGATGTTCGCCGGCAATATTGCCGCCTTGATTCGCCCACCCAAACAGCGTCGAGATACAAACGACTTGACCAAGGCACCGGTATTTCGCAGTGTCGTTATGGCAACGATTGGCGCAATTGCCATGGTTTGGGCGCTCGTCAGCCTGCTCTAAAAAATTGAGCGGGTGACGGGAATCGGACCCGCGTATTCAGCTTGGGAAGCTGATGTTCTACCACTGAACTACACCCGCACTTGCGTATTTGAGCGTAGCAACACAGTTTTCAGACTGAAATTTAAGTTCAACAAAAAATTCACTAAGGTTCTTTAGTCGTGATTTTGTCAGATCGAAGCATCAAAGAGGCACTAGAGGCCAAGCGAATCATCATTGATCCGCTTGATATGTCGTGCATTCAACCGTCATCGATTGATGTCAAGGTTTCAAATCTTTTTCGTGTGTTTCGCAACCACACAGCAGGCACGATCGACGTTAAACGCGACCTCACCGATTTAACCGA
>JANRBC010000109.1 GCA_030727685.1 Ilumatobacteraceae bacterium | reverse complement strand
ATCGAAAAACTCTGCGAGTTAGCAATGTGGGCGCCGAACCACAAACTCACTTTTCCTTGGATGTTTGCTGCCGTGACCGGCGAGGCTCGCGAACGACTGAGCAACTGCGTCGCCGATGCGATGGCGCGCGAAGGCGACAAGCCCGAAAAAGTCGCCAAGGCTCGCACAAAGTTTCAGCGCGCACCAGTGATATTGATTGTGGGCACTGACCAAGGCGACACACAATTACGAACCGAAGAAAACCGCGATGCTGTGTCAGCCGGCATTCAAAATATTTTGCTCGGCGCAACAACGCTAGGTTTGGCAAGTTTTTGGTCGAGTTGCCCGAAAGGTGTCAACGACGATGTCGCTAACTTCTGTGACTTCAAACTCGGCACGCACATCACAGCGATGATTTATCTCGGTCACCCACAACGCGAAGCGCCGGCTGTCGAGCGGCCACCAGCAACAATTAAAATAATCTCGAATTAAACCCGCGCCTTAACTTGGCTGATAAACGCCGAAAACCTCGCGCAAGACATCGCTGACTTCACCAAGAGTTGCGTTAGCCCGCAACGCATCTTTCATCGGATAAAGCAAGTTGTCGCTCTTTAGAGCCGCACTTTTCAAAGTGTCAAGAGCCTTGCTTACAGCGGCCTGATCACGCGAAGCACGCAACTTTGCAACGCGCGCGATTTGACTTCGCTCTAACTCTGGGTCAACTTTTTTAGGCACGAACTTTGGTTCTGATTCAGCAACGAACTTATTGACACCTACCAAAACCCGCGAGCCATCATCAATCGACTTTGTATACGCGTATGCCGACTCTTCAATTTCGCCAACTTGAAACCCTGACTCAATCGCCTGAACTGCCCCACCCATTTGCTCGATGCGTTCGATGTACTCCCACGCCAGTCGCTCAACTTCGTTAGTCAACGACTCGACATAATACGAACCAGCCAAAGGATCAGGAGTATCTGTGACGCCACTCTCGTAGCCAATTATCTGCTGGGTTCGCAATGCGATTCGCGCCGCATCTTCGGTCGGCAAACTCAACGCCTCATCAAAGCCGTTGGTATGCAAACTCTGTGTGCCACCCAAGACTGCAGCCATACTTTGCACGGCGACTCGCACGATGTTGTTCTGCGGCTGTTGTGCGGTGAGCGTTGAGCCACCAGTTTGTGTGTGAAACCGCATCAGCAAACTGGCTGGGTTCTTGGCACCAAATCGCTTCGACATGATCTCATGCCACATTCGTCGGCTGGCACGAAACTTGGCAACTTCTTCGAAAAAATTGTTGTGGCCATTCCAGAAAAAACTTAAACGCGGCGCGAAATCATCAACATCAAGACCCGAGTCAACTGCCGCCTGCACATATGCAATCGCATTTGACAACGTGAATGCAAGTTCTTGCACAGCAGTCGAGCCTGCTTCGCGAATGTGATATCCAGAAATTGAGATCGTGTTCCATTTCGGAACATGCTTGGCGCAATAGGCAAAAATATCGGTGATTATTCGCATCGACGGTCGAGGCGGATAAATGTAAGTGCCGCGAGCAATGTATTCTTTCAACAAGTCGTTTTGAATTGTTCCAGAAATCTCAGTCGACGCCACACCTCGCTCTTCAGCGACCAACTCATAAAGCAGCAGCAGCACGGCCGCAGTTGAATTGATCGTCATTGATGTAGTCACTTTGTCGAGCGGCAGATCAGCCAACAAAACACGCATGTCTTCGATCGAGTCGATTGCTACGCCAACTTTGCCGACTTCGCCTGCTGCACGCGGGTGATCACTGTCGTAACCCATCTGTGTCGGCAGGTCGAACGCGCACGACAAACCTGTCTGACCTGCATTCAACAAAAACTTGAATCGTTCATTTGTGTCGGCTGCCGTACCGAAGCCTGCATATTGGCGCATTGTCCACAAACGATCGCGATGCATCGTCTTATAAATGCCACGCGTAAACGGCGCTTCACCCGGCAGACCAAGTTTTGCGGCAGCGTCAAAGTCGCTCAAAGAGTCGGCGGTATACAACGGCTCGACCGAGATGCCTGAATCGTTTTGTTTTTCAGTCATAAATGCAATCTCAAGGCTACGAGTTCGGTTGCCTCGCCGCGAGCACGGAGATCTCCATCAACCATTCAGGTCGAGCAAGCGCTGGCACAGTCACAAGCGTGCTTGCCGCCAAGTGACTATTTAAAGCAGCATCTCGCGCACCCATCACGAGTTTCAATCGCGTCGCCATCTCGCCCGCGTCTGACGTATAAACAACATAAGTAGTGACCGAGATGATGTCGCGTGCAGTCATCTTGCCTTCGGCGAGAATTGCCAAAATATTTTGCCAAACAACGCCCGCCTGCTCACCAATATTTGCCGGCACGCTGCCGTCGCGTCGCGTCGGTACGACACCCGAAGTAACGACTAGCTCGTGACCCGCAGGCACTTGCATGCCGTGCGCATATGCAGCCGCGGGGGCAGCCATCTCGGCAGGTTTCAATTCGCGCGGCATAGTCAAGACCTCTCACGATAAGCCATAATTGTCTGATGGGCAAGAAAGCAGTCGGACAAGAAAACCTCGCCGATATTGATGTGCTCGAACGAATTCAACAACGAGTTTTGTGGCTCGCAGTGCGAATGGTCGATTACGCCAATCGCGAACGCGAAGTGCCGCCTGCCCCTGGCGGAAGAGACGCAGAGTTCAACGTAAAAGTTGGCGGCCACATGGCAAGCAGCGCTTCGGTTGTCAGCATCATGACATCACTTTGGTTTGGTCACTTGAATGGTGACGACAAAGTCGCCGTCAAACCACATGCTTCACCAATTTTTCACGCAATCAAATACCTCACCGGCGAACTCGACAAGTCATATCTAAAACGATTGCGCACGCTTGGCGGTCTGCAGAGTTACCCGAGTCGAACAAAAGATCCTGATGTCGCCGATTTCTCAACTGGCTCGGTTGGTCTCGGCGCTGTTGCGCCACTATTTGCTTCGATGGTGCGTCGCTATATCGACTCGCACTTCCCACCTCGACCTGCTGCGCGCTTCATTGCTTTGGTTGGTGATGCCGAACTTGACGAGGGCAACATTTGGGAAGCAATCGCCGACCCATCACTGCAGGGTCTTGGCAATGTGATGTGGATCGTCGATGCCAATCGCCAAAGCCTCGATCGCGTTGTGCCCGGCATGAAGATCAAAAAACTTGCGGGCTTTTTTGCTGACGCTGGTTGGCACGTGATCGAAGCCAAATATGGCC
>JANRBC010000108.1 GCA_030727685.1 Ilumatobacteraceae bacterium | reverse complement strand
TTCTCGGCGTTTTTGTGGCGGTTTCCGCTGCACGAGTCGGTCGCGGGCTTGTGGAGGCTTCACTTGTTGGGTGTGCGAATCGGCATTGTGTCGAATGCGAGCGGTCAAATTGAACGCACCTTAGCCAACGAAAATGTTTGCCAAGTTGGCGAAGGTTCGGGTGTGCCAGTTTTGATCGTCACTGATTCGCACGTCGTAGGCGTGGCAAAACCAGAGCCGCAAATTTTTGATGAAGCAATCGCTGTGATGAATGTGCCACGAGATCGCATTGCCTATATTGGCGACTCGTTTGTTAATGACGTCGGTGGCGCGCAAAACGCAGGGTTGCACCCGTTATTGCTAGACCCGTTTGGATTTCATCTTGATAAAGACTGCGAAAGAATCGAGAGTCTGCACGAACTCGTGCACTTCGTAAGTTAATTTTTGCGACTGTTTATTTTGCAGTTTCGACGAGACGTCGTGCGATAACTTTTAGGCAAAGAGTTTCGTCTGCGCCTTCAAAGATGCTCAGCACTCGGGCATCAACGAACAAACGGCTTACCGAATATTCTTCGGCGTAGCCATAACCACCGTGAATTTGCATTGCTTCACGTGTAACCCATTCGGCTGCTTTGCAAACATAGGCCTTGACCATGCTGGCTTCCATTGCGCCTTGACCTTTGCCCATGAGTTTGGCAACTGCATAACTGAATTGTCGTGAACCTTGAATTACAACTGCCATACGGCCGAGTTTCGCCTGGATGATTTGGTATTCAGCAATATTTTTGCCGAATGATTTTCGGTTTTGTGCATAATCACACGCGGCTTCGTAAGCGGCTTGCATCACGCCAACAGCGCGTGCAGCGGTTTGCAAACGTCCGTTTTCGAAACCTTCCATTTGGTAGTAAAAGCCTTTGCCGAGACCCTCTGTTTCACCTATCAAGTGGTCGGCTGGCACCCACCAATTTTCAATCGCGATTTCATATGAGTGCATGCCGCGATAACCGATTGTGTCGATCGGACGGCCTTCCATTTTTCCGCCGCCGGGCTGTGTGAAAACGAAACCATGGGCTTCACCGCGGGGCTTTGGCACGATCAGCACGCTGAGTCCTTTGTGCGACTTTGAGCGATCAGCATCTGTGCGCGCGAGAAGCATCAACACGTTGGCGCGAGCAGCGAATGTGCACCAAGTTTTTACTCCGTTAATGATGTAGCCGTCTTTGCCGTCTTGTTGTGTGGCAACCGCAGTCGTTTTAATCGACGCAACATCGCTGCCGTAGTCGGGTTCGGTAACAGCGACAGCAGCCATCACTTCTGCCGATGCAAGTTTTGGCAGCCACTCGTGTTTTTGCGCCTCGGTGCCACCTTTGACGAGTGCTCGAGTGAGAATTTCGGGGCGAGTGATCAACGAACCGCCGATGCCAAGTGATGCGCGCGAGAGTTCTTCTGTGGCGATGCAACTAGCCATGTATTCGCCGTCACCGCCTTCACTGAAGCCGCCGTATTCACTCGGGATTGAAAGACCAAACGCGCCGATGTCTGCGAGGCCTGAAATTATTTCTTCGGGCACATCTAAATTTTCGCGGTGAACATGTTCGGCGTGCGGTGCGATTACTTTGCTGGCGAAACTTCGAAAAGTGTCTTGCACCATCTCGTAGTCGCTATCTAAATGCCGCTGACCCGGAGTAGTCGCTAGCGAAGACAAAAATTCTGGATCGCGATATTTTTCGACGAAGTCGTGTGATTCGGTGAGCGTTGATAAATCGACACCCCAAAGTTTTTCGCGACCCATGAGGCGCGTTACTAAATCGTGCACCATGTCGGCGACGAAAGCGCAAGTGAGTTTTGATTCAAGTTCGCCTTTTGCGCCGTAGTCAAGCATTGAGCGCGCAGTTTCAACTGCAGCACCGGCATGTGCAAGGTCGTATGCGAGAACTTGTTGTGCATCTGGGCCACCAGTTGCGGCGAGAGTGCGTACACCTTTGCCGACTATTGCATCGGCGAGTTCGATTGTCCGCGCTGCGAAGACGAGATCTGCGTTGCTAGTTGAAACTGACATATCGCTAAACGCTACTTAGGTGCACCGAAATTGTCACTACCAAGCCGTAATATGGGCAGATGAACGGCGCCCCCAAGCGACGCAGATCTAGTGGCCTGCGTTCAACCTTTCGATGGGCGAAATGGCCGATTTTTATCTTGGTTTTCTGGCTATTTATTTTGCCGATCGTGCCGGGCTTTGGTGATGCGCTAAGCAAACTAAGCGAAGTACAAACCTCGTGGCTATTGACTGGTATTGCCCTTGAGTTTGGGGCGCTGTTTTGCTATTCGAAGTTGACGCATGTCGCACTCGGCCAAGATGGTGACAAAGTCAAGGTTCTGACGTTGTTTCGAATTCAGTTGTCGACTCGGTCACTTGGCAGTTTGGTGCCTGGTGGATCGGCGGCGAGCAATGCATTGGGTTTTCGGTTGATGACATTGGCAGGCGCGAACGGACGTGATGCCGGGTTTGCTTTGGCAACTGCTGGGGTTGGTTCTGCGGTTGTGTTGAATCTGATTTTGTGGGTGGCGTTGATTGTTTCGATTCCGGGTCGGGGTGTCAACGCGTTCTTTGGCACGGCGGCGATTTTTGGTGTGATTGTGATGTTGCTGGCAGGTGGCCTCGTGCTCGGGTTAATCGACCATGAAGGTCGTGCTGAACGTGTGACGCGATCTATTGCCAAGCGATTTCGTTTTGATTCTGAAAAAGCTGGCGAAGTTGCGGTGCATCTGGGTGATCGGTTGCGGGGTCTTGCCAACGAACCGGGGTTGCTGCGAAGAGTGACAATGTGGTCGTTGTTGAACTGGGGTCTCGAGATTGCTGCATTGTTTGTGTTCATTCGCGCTTTCAACGGATCAGTTGATGTCGTTGGTTTAGTTATTTCGTTTTGTCTGGCGAACGTGTTTGCATCAATACCGATTACACCGGGTGGTCTTGGCATCGTTGAAGGTATTTACATTCCGTCACTTGTTGGTTTCGGTTTGACGACGACAACGGCGACCGTGAGCGTTTTGAGTTACCGGTTGGTTCAGTTTTGGTTGCCGATGATTGTCGGTGGTGTTTGCTATTTATCGTTACGTTTTGGAAAGTTCGCTCTGAAACGCGCAGGCGAGTTGAAGTCGCTGCAGCGATACGCGGTGGCGGGCAACAAGGCTCGCACTAGTCGTTATGAATGGGCCGAGCGAAATGCGACGACTGACCGAACGCGAGAAATACCTTTGC
>JANRBC010000107.1 GCA_030727685.1 Ilumatobacteraceae bacterium | reverse complement strand
TTTGATGAGCAACAATTTTTGCGTCAGTCTTGATGCGACGCTCGATGAATGCAACACAGCGTGCGCAAAAGGCACAGTCGCCATCCCAGATTAAAAAGTCTGTCGCATGCGTTGTCACAGATAGAACGATAGTTGCACTTATCGGTCGCGACGCGCAAAGGTACGATGATTTTATGAAGTATCGGTTTTTATATCGACCAAGTTGGGTGTTGTTGCATGTGACCGTGGTCGCGGCAATAGCGCTGATGATAAATCTTGGTTTGTGGCAATACAGCCGTTATGGCGAGCGAGTCGACTTCAATAAAATAGTTTCAGCGCGAATCGGCGCCCAACCTAAACAACTGCAGAATTTGCTGACTGAACTCGGCGCCGACAAAGTACAACCATCTGATCTCGAATGGCTAAATGTTTCGGTTGCAGGCACTTATCTTGACGACGAAACACTGCTTGCAGTTAACCGCTCGCAAGAAGGCATCTCGGGTGTTGACCCGCTCACACCACTTTTGATTGGCGATGGCTCAATCAACGGCAGCTCTGACGATCAAGTTGTGCTTGTTAACCGCGGTTTTATTACACAAGCGACCGCCACACCGAAAGCCCCCGCAGGCACTGTGCAACTAATTGCGCGAGTGCGTGTGTCTGAGTCACGTCGCTTCGGCGAACTCAGCGACCCGGCAACTGGCAAGTTAAATGAAGTCATCAACATTGATCTGCCGCGGTTGTCAGAGCAAATTACAAGTCTAAACACCGAGATCTACCTCGAAGTTCTTGACTCACTACCCAAAGATGCAACCGAACTTGCGCGCATCGCAGACCCAGTTTTATCGACTGGTTCACACCTGAGCTACACAGCCCAATGGTTTATTTTCTCTATCTTCGTTGGTGCTGGTTGGGTCGTAGTCGTACGACGCAAATTAAAGTCAGGCTAAATTTTCGACAAAACCTTCGAGTTGTCGCAAGTTGCGGCACTCGAATACGCCGTCAGTGTGAGCGCCATATTCGCCAACAATCGAATCTCCCGTGTTCCAATATGACTTAGGTTCAGGGTTCAGCCAGTAAACATGGCGGGCTCGTTTACGCATCTCTTTGACGACCCACGACTGCGCGGCGTGATAATTATTGCGCGCATCGCCGAGCAGCAACACGGTTGTCTTTGAATTGATGTCTTTGCCGTAACGCTCAAAAAACACCTCAAACGCATGACCATAATCGCTGTGGCCGTCGACCCAGACAACATCTGCCTCAGTATTGACTCGGTTAATAGCTTCACCGATGTCTTCAGTCGACTTAAAAAACTTGGTCACCTCGTCAATGCCGTCAATAAATACGAATGAACGAACCTTCGAGAACTGATTTTGTATCGCATAAACAAACATCAGAGTAAATCGTGCAAATGCCGCAACACTGCCCGAGATGTCAGCAACAACCATCAACTCAGGCTTTGCCGGGCGTGGATATCGAAACTTCGGATCAGCAGGCACGCCGCCATAACTCAAAGAGTGCCGCACTGTATTGCGAAAATCGAGCGGACCTTTGCGACCGTGACGACGTTTGCGAGCCAAACGCGCGGCGAGTTTTCGCGTCAATGGGTATAGAGCTTTTTTCAAACTTTGCATCTCATCTCGACTGGCGTGCATAAACTCGACATCTTCTGGCAATGGCTTGCGCAAAGTTTTGGCCATCGCTTCGGCACCGCGATCAGCAACAAGTCGGCGCCGAATCTCTGCTTCGACTTCTTGCTTGAACTGCTCAATGCGACTTTCAAATTCGTCTTTCTCGAGTCGCTCTTCGAGTGAAGTGAGTTCTTGTTTGCTCATCTCGCGATTGGCATCCATCAACTTTTGCAACATATTGTCAAGATCAAGATTGCGAAGCGTGCGATACAAATAATAAGTACCACCTACTGGCCGACCAGGCTCCATGCCTGCGAAACGTTGCACCGATTGCTTAGCCAAAGCGCGCATCATCGCTTGATCACCATTCATCAACGCGCGCATCAACATTGCGGCGATTTCTTCAGGCGTCAACGAATCCATTCCGCCGCCAGAACCTTTGCCTTCGCCCTGACCTTTTACTTGGTCCATTTGATCTTGCATTTCGCGCCAGAAGTCGTCGGGCTGATTATCTTGATTGATCTCGTATTCTGGGCCACGCAACGAAAAGTAGACCTCGAAAATAGTTTCGAAGACTCGCCAGTGTGCGTTGTTCTTAACGAGAGTTGCGCCGAGAGCATATTTAAACGCATCGCGATCTTCTATCGGTATCACCTTCACTGCTTCCATAGCGTCAAGGTTTTCAGTCAGACTTACTGGCAAGCCCGCACTGCGCAACTCGGCAATGAAACCCGACATCAGGTCAAGTACGGGCACTTTAGAAACTCACTTCGTAACTGAAAGTTCTTTGGCTGCTTTAGCGATGTCAGTTTGATATTTCAAAAGGATGTGCAGAGTCTCTTTTGCTTCTTTCTCGTCGATTGTTTCGATGCCGAGAAGCATCAGAGTGCGAGCCCAGTCAAGGGTTTCGCTAACAGATGGCGCCTTCTTTAGATCGAGTTGGCGGATACTGCGCACGATGCGGGCAATTTGATCCGCAAGATTTTCGCTGATGTCTGGAACCTTGGTCAGAACGATTTCTTTTTCGCGCTCAAGATCAGGGTAATCAACATGCAAATAAAGACAACGACGCTTCAACGCCTCTGAGAGTTCGCGTGTGTTGTTCGAAGTCAAGAACACCAACGGAATCTGCTTTGCAGTGATCGTGCCCAACTCAGGAATCGAAACTTGATATTCAGACAAAATTTCGAGCAACAGCGCTTCGGTCTCGACTTCGACGCGGTCAACTTCGTCAATCAGCAATACAACTGGCTCTTCGCTGGTTATTGCCTCAAGCAGCGGACGAGTCAACAAGAACTCTTCGCTGAAAATATCGTCGTGGACTTCGCTCCAAGAATCGCTCTTCTTGTCAGCTTGAATGCGCAGCAACTGCTTTTTGTAGTTCCACTCATAGAGTGCCTTCGACTCGTCGAGGCCCTCGTAACACTGCAAACGAATTAGTCGCGCGCCTGTCATTTCGGCGACACTCTTTGCGAGTTGTGTCTTGCCCGTGCCCGCTGGGCCTTCAATCAAAACTGGCTTGCCCAGTCGGTCAGCCAAATAGACCACACCTGCGATGCCATCATCGGCGAGGTAATTTTCTTTTTTTAGCCCGCTGCGAACGGTGGCGACGTCTTTAAATCGTGGTT
>JANRBC010000106.1 GCA_030727685.1 Ilumatobacteraceae bacterium | reverse complement strand
GCGCGTCTTGCTGAGTACGAAATTTTGATGACTGGTCAACCAATTTGGCGTGAGCGCCTGCAAGGTGTTGGTGTGATTACTCGTGACGAGGCGATTGCGCTTTCGGCAACTGGCCCGATCTTGCGAAGCACCGGATTGTCATGGGACTTGCGTCGCGACATGCCGTATTTGCGATATGACAAAGTTGAATTTGACGTGATCGTTGGTAGTTATGGCGATGCATTTGATCGCTATTCAATTCGATTGAACGAGATTCGTGAATCAATGCGGATTGTTCGTCAAGTGCTTGATGCGATGCCACAGGGCGACTATCGAATTCAAGACAAAAAAGTTACCCCTCCGCCTCGCGGAAGAATTGACGAGTCAATGGAAGCGCTGATTCATCACTTCAAGATTTTTACCGAAGGCTTCAAAGTGCCAGAAGGCGAAGCGTATGTGGCGATCGAAAGCCCACGTGGTGAGATTGCCTGTTACATCGCAAGCGATGGCTCGGCCACTCCGTATCGCATGCATGTGCGTGCACCAAGTTTTGTCAATATTCAAACTATGCCGCTCATGATGCGCGGTGGTTTGGTTGCCGACGCGGTTGCAGTTATTTCGTCGGTCGACCCGGTTCTAGGTGAGGTAGATCGATGAGTCGGCTGAATGACGCAAATATAAAGTTGGCGCGCGAGGTGATTGCCAGGTATCCGCGTCCAAAGTCTGCTTTGATTCCGTTATTGCATCTTTCACAAGAACAGAACGGTTATATCACCCGTGAAGCGATGCAGCATCTGGGCGAGTTGGTTGGCGTTACGTCTGCCGAAGTTTATGGCACCGCAAGTTTTTACGAGATGTTCAAGTTCGAACCAGTTGGCAAATACCTGATCAACATTTGTGGCACGATGTCGTGCGCACTAATGGGGGCACACGAATTGATGCATCACGCTGAGAAAAAATTGGGGATTAAGGCAGGAGGTACGACGTCTGATGGAGTGTTCACGCTCGCACACGCTGAATGTCAGGCTGCATGCACCGAGGCGCCAACTCTGCAAGTCAACTATCGATACCGTCTGCGTGTAACGCCCGACGATTTAGATCGGTTAATCGACAATTTGCGAGACGGCAAACTAAATGACGAGTTTCCACCGCACGGTGTGCTTTCAAAAGTTCGCCAATCAATAGACGCATCGCGAGCAGTAGGTGCGAAGGCACCTGAAGATGTCAATGAGTCACCAGCATGGCTCGACGGCAAGGCTGCACTATGAGCAAAACGTATGTACATGCACCTGGCTTTGTCGCAGGAGATCGACCAAAAATTGTTACTTCGCGATTTGAATTCGCCGATTCGTTCACACTTGAGCGCTATCTCGCAACAGATGGATACAAAGGTTTGCGCGCGGCTTTGTCGCGGCCGGCAAATGAAATCCACGAAGATGTAAAAAGCGCGACAGTTCTCGGTCGAGGTGGCGCAGGGTTTCCGGCTGGCACGAAGTGGGGTCTGACCCCGCAACAAGTTTGGCCGCGATATTTGGTTGTCAACGGCGATGAGAGCGAGCCAGGCACCTACAAAGATCGCTTGCTCATGGAACGCGACCCACATCAGTTGATCGAAGGTTGCTTGATCGCTTGTTATGCCGCCGGACTTTCACAATGCTTCCTATATATAAGAGGAGAAATGGCACTCGCACAAGAGCGTGTCGCGACTGCGCTAAACGAGGCGTACGCCGCAGGTTATGTCGGCAAAAATATTTTGGGTTCGAAGTTTTCGGTTGACATCATTTTGCATTGGGGTGCAGGCGCCTATGTAGTTGGTGAAGAAACTGCATTGATCGAAAGTCTCGAAGGCAACCGCGGAATGCCGCGATTGAAGCCACCGTTTTTTCCGGCAGCAAATGGCCTTTACGGCCAGCCGACGATTGTTAATAATGTAGAGACGCTTGCCAACTTGCCGTGGTTGCTAACTCACGGTGTTGCTGCGTATACGGCGATTGGCACCAAAACATCACCAGGCACACGAATGGTTGCAGTTTCGGGCCACGTTAAGCGACCAGGTGTTTACGAAATCATCAATGGCACAACTACCTTTCGTGATTTGATTTA
Source organism: Ilumatobacteraceae bacterium (assembly GCA_030727685.1). Lineage (GTDB taxonomy): Bacteria > Actinomycetota > Acidimicrobiia > Acidimicrobiales > Ilumatobacteraceae > BACL27. The sequence continues at coordinate 1,220 of JANRBC010000106.1, read as the reverse complement.
TGGCGAAGAATTCTGTGGTGGCATTCGCAACTCAAATGCGTTGAAGGCTTTTGTTCCTGGTGGCGGTTCGGCACCGTGGTTTACACCAGACCAACTCGACCTTCCGTTTGAGGCAAGCCAAGTTGGGCCAGCAGGTTCAATGCTTGGGTCTGGCGCCGTAATGGTGATGGATGAAACGACTGATATTCCTGCTGCCGCATTGACGCTTACACATTTTTATGCACACGAATCTTGTGGCAAATGCACGCCATGTCGCGAAGGTGGCACATGGCTTGAGCGAATTTTGCGGCGGGTTGTCGATGGCGAAGGCACCGATGCAGATTTGCAGCAGTTGCTTGAAGTTGGTGCGATGATTTGCCCTGGGGCGTTTCCTCATGCGGCGAACGAAAAACTAGGTTTGACTGCCGTGCCGTTTCCTTACAAGATGACAACAATCTGTTTCGTCGGCCCGTCGGCTTTTGCACCAGTGCACTCGGCTTTGACCCTTTTCAGAAGCGAGTTTGAGGCTCGAGTGAAAAAACGTGTGACGATTCCGGTTACGGCTGTTACTAATGAAACAGCAAATGTTGGTGCGTCGGCATGACAATTGTTGATCCGATTAAAGAGGCCGCACCAGTTGATCCAAATGTTGTCAATATCACGATCAATGACAAGCCGGTTGTCGCTCGAAAAGGCGAATTGATTATTGCGGCTGCTGATCGCACCGAAGATTTCATCCCAAGATTTTGTTATCACCCGCGAATGTCGCCGGTCGGCATGTGTCGGCAATGTCTTGTTGAAGTAGAGACACCACGCGGACCGATGATGGTTGTGTCGTGCATGACGCCAGTGGCCGAGGGTCAGGTTGTGCGCACGGCAACTGATGGTGTCAAAAAAGCCCAAGAGGGTGTGCTCGAATTGTTGTTGGCGAATCATCCGCTCGACTGCCCGGTTTGCGACAAAGGTGGCGAGTGCCCTTTGCAAGATCAGGCGTTCAGCCACGGCCCAGGCGAAAGTCGTTTTGTCGAAGAGAAGCGACACTATGAAAAGCCGATTGCGATCAGCGACATTGTCTATTTAGATCGCGAGCGTTGCATTTTGTGTGATCGCTGCACACGATTCGCCGACGAGGTCGCGGGCGATGCGTTGATCACCTTTACGAGTCGTGGCAACGACACGCAGGTGCTTACCTTTCCTGATGAGCCATTTAGTTCGTATTTTTCTGGCAACACAGTGCAAAT
>JANRBC010000105.1 GCA_030727685.1 Ilumatobacteraceae bacterium | reverse complement strand
CCAACTCGATGCATGCCCGTATCAACTTTTAAGTGCACCTTGCCAACAACCCCGAGACGCTTGGCAACAGCCGCGTAACTGTTAATAGTCGCTTCGTTATAAACGGTTGCCACCACTTCATCGCGCAACATCTGCTCAAAGGCAACTTCAGGTTGCTCGCTGACGATCAAAATCGGTGCAGCAATTTTCGCCTCGCGCAATTCGTGTGCCTCATCGGCCAACGCCACGCACAAACCACTTGCTCCGGCGTTCAATGCCGCCCGCGCAACCTCGACTGCCCCATGCCCGTAACCGTTCGCTTTGACCGTCGCCCAAAGTTGCGAAGAGCCGGCTTGTTTAACAAGCCCCGCAACGTTCGCTTTTATGGCCGCCAGATCAACTTCAACCCAAGCCCATCGATTTGTCGAACTCATTAGCGAACTTTTCGCTCAGTTGCTCGCGACGACGGCGATTGCAGTGTCGTCAGTGTGCGAAAGCGAAACAAGCCAACTCTTCACACCTCGTGCCTGTGCGAGCACTGCCGCTCGTCCCGTAACGATCAATTCAGGAGAACCACTTTCAGAATTGCGGATCGAAACATCGTGCAGATCAAAAGCCCCGAGCCCAACACCAAGTGCTTTCATCGTCGCCTCTCGAGCCGCAAAACGAACAGCCAAACTCGGTGCACTATCAGCACGACTCGCGAGCGACGCAAGTTCGGCATCAGTAAAAATTCGATTGCGCAAATTTGGTGTTCGATTCAATGCTTCACGAAAACGATGCACGTTGACCGCATCAATGCCCAGACCAATCATCACGCCTACTTCGTCGGGCGCCAGTGGTCGGCCATGTCGCTGATCGGCAAGATCAACAAGTCGGCGACCGAAACTTCAGCAAGTCGATCTTCTCTGAATGAGCCCTCGGTTTCTGTAACCCAGTCAACGAGTCGGTCATATCTTCGGTCGTAGCCCTGCAACACTGCTCGCATCGCTGTTGCTGGCAAACGATCGTGAAACATCACATGCAACAAAGTGATGCCAGTTGTCTGACCGCCCTTTGTTTCTGGCACCATGATCACCGTTCGATTATCGCTTCGACCGCGGGCCACAAGAACCTCTTGGTCGCTTGCCACGCGGCGCTTGGTACCCACAAGTTGTGAATTGCGATCAACTCGCGAAGTCAAGTTCTTCGACATTCCGCCGCGGTCAACAATTGCAATCGTCGCCGAACCGCCGGCAATGTCGCCTTCAATTTGATATCGCGTAAAACCAGTCACCGCACTAACTGCGGCATCTAAATCAGCGACAATTTTCAGCACTCGATACGAAAGTCGTTCACGAGCCACGCCTGCTTCAAGCAATGACTTAACCAACTTGCGATCAAACAAGCCTTCGTCGCTACGTGAAATACCCACAGTCACGGTCTTGGCCTGATGTTTGATCGCATCAACTGGGCGCGTCAATTCGTCAACACCGCGTGTCAATGCACTCGTCAAGTCATCAAGCAGCAATTCTGGCGACGCGATTTTGCCCGAACTGCGCTGATACGCCTGCACGGGGTCGTTAGCCAGTGTGTCGCGCAACATCGTCACAATTCGCACTGCCGTACTGGCTTCTAGATTGCCGTCGTAATTTCCGGTCGCTAGCGCATCTGTAAATCGTGTTGCTGGAGCACCCAATTCTGTACGAATCTTTTCTAACAACTTGTTCGCGTCACCACCGCGCTCAACTGCATGCTCTACAACTTCGCGTGCCTCGCGCAACGGTCGCGCAAGTGCGTCGATTGCCAACGCTGCCTCGTAACCAAACAAATGCCCAACCATGACGCTCAAAATGAAAGCCAGATGTGTCTCGACATTTGGTACGAGCAAAACTGCAGCAGCGGCATCAAATCGTGTCTGGCCAGCAGTGGCGACAACGATTGGCAGCGCCTTGTGAGCACGGTAAATCGCAATCTCTTTTGCCACATCTGATGCGTTGCCCTCGAGCAAACCGGTCGCACAAACAAAAATCAATGGCTCACACGACAAGTCGATGTGCTTTTTATCTTCTGTTGAGTCGCTCGAAATCGATTTATAACAAAGTTCTGACAATTTGATTCGCACTTCTTGGGCTGCAATCAAATTCATGCCGTTACCAACCACAGTCCAATAACGGCGCGACGAAGCAAACTGCCTCGCTGCCGCAGCAATCGCTGGTCGTGTCGCCAAGACTTCGACTAACGCATCTGGTATCGAGCGCAAGCCTGCCAACAACTCGTGTCGCGCTCGATCAGACGACTTGCCGAGCGCTTTTGATAGCGCACAGGCATAAAGTGCGCCCGCTGCAACTTGGGCATAGAACGCTTTGGTGCTGGCGACGCTCATCTCAACATCACGACCGTCAGATGTATACATCACGCCGTCTGCTTTTGCCGACAGTTCACTGCCACGACGATTGACAATCGCCAAAACACTTGCACCACGGGCTCGCGCTAAGTCGACCGTGCGATTCGTGTCGGTTGTCGTGCCGCTTTGACTCACTGCAACAACGAGCGTGTCGCTCATATCAAGTTGCAAACCAAAACCAGAAAGTTCACTTGCCAACAAAGCCTCGGCACTCAAACCGATGCCAACTAATTCGTTCAACAACTTGGCCAATGCTTGGCCAGCGACCGCTGCAGTTCCTTGGCCGATTACGCGCACTTTTGTGATTTCGCCCGAAGCCAACCGATCATAAATCGCCTTCGGCAAAACACTTTCGCCCAGTTCGGTTGTCAACATGCCGTTTTGCTCGACAATTCGACCTCGAATTGTCTTTCTAAAACTTTCTGGCGCTTCGGCAATCTCTTTGGCTAAAAAGTGTTTATGCTCGCCGCGGTTGATGTCGCGTGTCGTTATCTCGGCAGTCAAAACTTTGTCTTGGCCCACTTCGATTTCACGCCCGTCGTATGAAACCAACTGCACACCCGAAAGTTCGCCGGCATTTGCCCCCGACAATGTGACAACTTGACCTCTGCTCGACGGATTATCCAAATCGGCGAGCGCCTCGCCATCCATTCGCACGTAATTAAGGGTCTCTTCAACCAAACCATATGGCTCGCTGGCAACGATAAATCGATCTTCAGCAAGACCAATGCACAGTCCCTGACCACTGCCGTGCAGGGCTAACAACAATTTGTCCGGTTCGGTTGCACTAGCAACTGCAATCGCAACTGAACCTTCAAACTGCGCGACTGTTTCACGAAATGCATCTGTCAAATTGTTTGTCGTCGCTAATTTGCGTGAAACCAACGCAGGGATAACTTTTGCGTCTGTTGTTATCGGTCCAGCGACACGTAATCCATATT
>JANRBC010000104.1 GCA_030727685.1 Ilumatobacteraceae bacterium | reverse complement strand
CCCAGAAAACATCTGATCGGCCGACCAAGTTGTGCCAAAGAACATCTACATAAAAACCGGTCAAACTTCGGATTGAAATTCCGCCGATGACAAAAACTGCCAGAATTGCTGACCAAATTGTTCGTCCTCGTTTAAACGAACTCAGCGTAAATCCTCCGCCACCTGAACGCGGGTTGCGTGGATTACGGGGTAAGTCGGAGGGGTTCCGCACGCTGGAAAGACTATCGCGGTGCTGGCACTACGAGACATTTGCATCCCGAGTGAATCACGGGGTGCTCATGTCCTGTAGGAAATTTTTCACCGCATGCAACTTGGCCAGCGAGCGAATTATCTTCGGCATCAGAACACGGCGGCCCGTTTGGATCAACCATCCAACAAACTTTTGTTCCTGTTTCTAAAACCAAGTACGCACCGCGACTGTAAGCAAGGCGCGAGATATCGCCGACGAGCTTGTCTATTTGTTGCATCTTCCATTCGCGATAAACAGTGCGGATCAAACTCGACATTTCACTCGCGTCACCGGCGCTTCTTTCGACACATTTTTGAATGCGTTCACGAAGTGGATAAACAATGTCATCTGCAAGTTTCTTTGACATGACCTGCATGACCGAAGTATTGCTGACTTTCTTACGCAAATCAGCTTTCAGGCTCTTTGAAAGAGACTGAGCTCCAGACATTGCGGCTTCAACCAACTCTTTGCTCGTTGCTTCGACATAATTTTGCAACTGATTTTCAACGCTTGGCAACACTTTTTCGAGGGCAACTTGCGCTTTTTTCGACTGCAGATAATTGAGCATTGCGTTTTCTTCATCGGCGAGCACTCGTTTCAACTTCTTGGCTACAACTTCGTCGACTGCAACGAGGGCAGTATCTCGGCGTTCGAACAATTTCAGATCTGGTTCAATCGGTGTTGGTGCTTTTACTTTCGTTTCTGAAAGTTTTTCTTTTTTTGTCGGGGCCGTTGAGTTCTTTACCGAACTAGCAACACTTTGAGCTCCGGACTCACGCAATCGTGCAAAGAGGTCGTCAACGCTTGTCTTTTTTGCCGTTGGCTCGGGCTCTTTAGACTCCTCAATTTTTTCTGGTGCAGAAGTTTCTTGTATTTCAACTTCTGGCTTATCGGTTGAGGGGTGTAAGCGACGCGAAGTGCGGCCGAACATCTGCACAATTTTTGCCCGATGACCGTTGTCTGGCTCTTCGTCTGGGCTTTGGCTGGTTTCACTACTGTCAACTGTTTTAATTTCGACAACACTGTCGACATTTATAACTTCAGGAGTCTCAACAATCTCATCTACAGCAATCTCGGGCTTTGACTCTTCGCTGACAGGTTGAACTTGTTGCTCAACATCATCTTCAAATTTTTCGCGATCGAACGGCAAAACATTTGACGGCTCAACCTCTTGGGGTTTAATGACACTGATTGGTGAGGTTTCGATTACAACTGGCACGGCCTGTTGAAACTCTTCTGCTGCGGCATCAAAGTCTGTCAAGTCGCCGACTGCACCACTTGCGGCCAAACTCGCACGCTCAAACGCCTCTTTCAATCGATCACGGTGTCGAATCAATTCTTCAATCTGCTGTCTTGCAAGTTCGCGTCGTGTCGCAAGTTCAGCCAGAAGTTTTTCACGGTATGCACGGGCCTCGTTAACCATCTCGCGACCTTGTTGCTTTGCGAGTTCAATCTCAGATTCGCTGTCAGACGAAGCATCACTTCGGCGACGCGATGCTTCGATTTCTGCTTCTTCGCGCATTCTTGCAACTTCGCTTGCCGCCTCGCGAACCATTCGCTCAGCTGTTTCTGCCGCTCGATCTCTCATCTGCTGTGCGGCTTCGCGAGCAACAGACAACACACGCGCCGTTTCTTCTCCTAATAATGTCGTAACAGTTGCTTCATCAAGCACGCCAGGATCTGAAAGCCCGCGAGTTTGCATCGCACGCATCTCGCTTTCCAAAAATTTTTCTCGCTCTTGCAAACGCGCTAATTCAGCCGAGACCATTCGCAAAAAGTCACGCACTTCGCCTTGGTCATAGCCCCGTCGGGTGACATTGAATTGAGCAGATCCGACTGCGGCCGGCGATGAAGGGTCAGGTTTAGAGAAGCTAATCGCCATTAGGCAAGATTAAACCCTATTTATAGTTCGATTGCGTCATTACTTATGACGGTGCCACCCAACTCTTCTAAAACTTTCAGTGCCTCAGAGAGATTTGCAACTGGGACGATGCGCAACTTCGAACCAGCAACCCGACGTGCGGCACTCAACTCTTCTGGTGTTTGAGCACTCGGCACGAGAAACACTGTTGCACCCGATGCTTTTACTGCAACAGTTTTTTGGCGCAATGCACCAATCGCTCCGATACTTTCGTCTCCATCGATCGTGCCTGTCGCCGCAACTTTTACCCCGCCTGTAAGTTCACCGGCGGTTAGTTCGTCGAGAAGCGCAAGAGTGAACGGTAAACCGGCTGACGGACCGCCTATCGAATCTGTATTGATGTCGACTTCAAATGGCAGATCAACCGTTCGCGTATCTGCTGGCCACACGCCAATGATTGTTCTGTCTGGGTCGTCGGGGCTGACCATTAGCTCGATCTTTTTTGTCACGCTGTCGGTTGTTTTGTGTGGCGTAATCGTCACTTCAACTACATCACCTGGCGAATAATCAGCAATGATCGGCATCAAATCTGAAAGCGTCGGTATTTCAATGCCATCAAACGAAGTGATCGTGTCACCGGGATTAAGTTGCAGACACGCACTCAGCGGTCGCGGCGCATCTTCGCATACGAGTCTTTCGATAATTAATTTGCCATACGCAATTGAAACGTCATAACCAAGTCGATTGAGCGCAACATATTCGGCAATCTGTTTCGCCGAAGCCATCGATTGAAAACCGAGACGTCTTTGCTCACTCGGAGTTATGGTGCCAAACTTCTCTTCGCGATTCAAAACATCGACATCGGGATCAAGCACGCCCACGAGAGCATCGAGAGCGCTCAACTTTGATCCGTATGCAGTAACAAACAAGATCGGTGCTGACGTTTCGTAACGCGTGACCTGATTCAATGCGTTTTTGTCGAACGAAAATCGTGATGCAACTTCTTCTGCTGACCCTGGGGCGACTTCCCAATAATTTATTTTCACTAATGAAGAGGCGATCAGCGCTCCAGTCACAAGCCAAACAATTGTTAAAAGTGGAAGTGCCCACCACATGTTGCGTTGACGCGGTGCAATAACGGTTTCCTGCTCGCCCGCGACCGTCGGCGATACGCTAGAAGGAGTTGTGGTTGTGTCGATACTCATGTCACTCACCGTCTTTGATGTTACGGTCAGGTCAAGCGCAATCATCGTGCTGAGCATG
>JANRBC010000103.1:13742-17912 GCA_030727685.1 Ilumatobacteraceae bacterium | reverse complement strand
AAATTTAGTTGCCTGCGACGAAGGTCACCCCATTGGGTCTTTACATCTGAATTGCTATACCAATACCGTTTCACCTGTGGGGGAATCTGGTTTAACAGTGACGTTTCATGGCGTCCGTGGTTCAACGGCGTGTCACGACCCGCAAACTCATCGCTATGGCGGAAACACATCTTGTGTTTCGGTTAGTTCAGCGAATGAGTCTCCAATAATTTTTGATCTTGGCACTGGCTTGCGCTACATGAGTAGTTCGCAAGATGAAGCAAAGCCGAAACCATTTGTTGGAGCATGCCTGCTTACACATTTGCATTGGGATCATATTCAGGGCTTGCCATTTTTTAGACCATTGCTGTGTGAAGAGACTGTGTTGAATGTTTATGCACCGAAACAAGAAGACGGTCGAAGTTTGCGCGAGATATTTTTGAAAAAGATTTGTCCACCGATTTTTCCGATCAGTTTGAATGAATTCAAAGCGACGATTAATTTTCACGAAGTTGGCGATGACGACTTCATGATTGGCAACACGAAAGTGATGAGCCGCTTTGTGCCGCATACGGGGCCAACACTTGGGTTTCGCGTAACGACCGGCGATTCAACGGTGTCTTATCTTTCGGATCATCAACAGCCGACAACTGGTTTTGCAATCACGACTGGCGCCCGCCAACTTTGTCAGGGCACTGATTTGTTGATTCATGACTCGCAGTACACACCCGCAGAATTTGAACTCAAGTCAGATTGGGGTCACTCGACGCTTGAATTTGCAATGTGGGTTGCCGAGACGACATCGTCAAAGCGTTTGGCTTTGTTTCATCATGACCCGTCGCGCACTGACGACGCGCTCGACGTTATTGCCCAACGCCTTGCCGGTGTGGCAAAAAATCGAGGCTTTGAAGTGTTCGCCGCAGCAGATGGAATGACCGTTGAGGTTGGTGGCGTAGTCTAAAAGCAATGAATTCGCAGTTTGACAGCAAAGAATTTCGAACAGTTCTCGGACACTTTCCGACTGGTGTCGTGATTGTCTCTGGTCTAGACAAGTCAGGTAAACCTCAAGGTTTAACGATTGGTTCGTTTAGTTCGATCTCACTTGATCCGCCACTTGTCGGATTTTTTCCGGGTTTGAATTCGGCATCTTGGCCAGCCATTGCCGAGTCTGGTGCGTTTTGTGTGAATGTTTTGGCCGCTAGTCAAGGTGAATTGTGCTGGCGGTTCGCAAAAGAGAGTGACGATCGATACGAAGGTGTGAAGTGGTCGCACTCGCCGTTGAAGTCGCCGATGATCGATGGTTGCGTCGCATATATCGACTGCAAAGTCGAGTCGAGTTCGCAAATTGGTGATCATTTGTTTGTTGTCGGGCGCGTAGAGAGCCTGCAAGCAGTTGCCGGCGCGGGAAGCCCAATGGTGTTTTCAAAGGGAGCCGTTGTCACGACATCGCCTTTGTCGTGAGTTTTGTTTTCGCGCTAATTATTGCGACGGTTTTCGTGTATGCGGGTGTCGCAAAATTTGCGACATTTGAGAATTGGACATTTCAAGCTCGCGCTCTTGGTGCACCAGACCCATTTGTTGTGCTTGTGCCTTTGGCCGAGATTGCATTGGCTGTGTTGCTTGTTGGCGGCTGGTGGTTTGACCAGACGATTGCAGCAAGTCTGATTCTGTTGGTTTCGTTCACGATCTTGTTACTCGTGCGTTTGCGCGACCCCGAGAGGTTGCCTTGCTCGTGTTTCGGCGCCACTTCGCAGCGGCCGATGAGTTGGCTAGATGTCGCACGAAATGCGATTTTGATGGCCGTGCTGATTGCGGCTTATTTAACTAAGTAGCCTGAGCGACATGCGCGTTTGGATTGACCAAGACCTTTGCACAGGTGATGGGTTGTGCGAAGACCACTGCGCCGATGCGTTTAAGTTGCTTGAAGACGGCATCGCTTATGTTGCCGAGTTGGGTGTGCCACTAAATGATCCAGGTGGAGCGGGGAGTCTTGCTCGTGTGGCGCCGCGTGATCGTCAAAGTGTTTTGCGCGCTGCTGAGGTTTGTCCGGGCGAGTGCATTTTTATCGATGTCAGCGATGAGATGACGGCAACAAATATTTCATAGGTGGCATAGCGATACGCTGAAGATATGAAGTGGCGAATCGCAGCAAATGGTGTTGCGCTTGTTGTTGCGATCTCAAGTGTTGCTTATGTAGCTAGTGAAGAGAGTGTGGCGGCCGCAACGCAGAAATTTGTAGCCAACGACGCGAAGTCTGTGCTTGCATCGATAAAAGTCAAAAATGAATACAAGTGGGGTTATAGGCGCAGTTTGTTTGCGCATTGGTCTGATCTGGACGGCAACGGATGCGACACCCGCGAAGAAGTTTTGAAGCGCGACAGCATTTCGAAGCCTCAGGTTGACCCATATCGCTGTTATGTAGTTGCCGGTGATTGGTATTCAAAATATGACGGCAAAACTCTGAGAGACAGAAGCGATGTAGATATTGATCATGTCGTCGCACTCAAAGAAGCATGGGATTCAGGCGCGTGGGCTTGGAGCACGTCGCAGCGCCAGGCTTTTGCCAATGATTTGACCGATCGTCGCACGTTGATTGCCGTGACTGATCGCGTGAACGCATCGAAGAGCGATAAAGATCCTTCTAATTGGATGCCGCCGTTGAAAAGATATTGGTGTACATACTTGGGCGACTGGATTTCAGTGAAGGCTCGATGGGGTCTGTCAATGGATCAAAGCGAGTTTGGACGAATCAAGAATTTGTTGGCAAGTGACTGTTCGACGTTGACGATTGCTAGTTGGAGTGCAGCGCCTGCTTTGGCCGGTGTGCCCGCAACTTCTGGGACGGCTGCGACTACAACGCCGCGCACAACAGTGGCGCCATCTCTTTCGCCAACAACTACTTCGAACAACTCTGGCACTGCGGCACCGACCAACACAACGGCAGTTGCTAACTCGACGGTCAACACAACTTCGCCGAGTGGCGTCAAAGACATTTATCCTGGTTCTTATTGCGCCCCAGTAGATGGTTTGGGCACATATAAAGGAACGGTTTATGTTTGCTCAAAAACAAACGCCGAAGGTTCGCCATATGCAGGTGGGCGAGCCCGATGGCGCAAGGCAACCAACTAGGATTGTCGCATGTCTAAGAAAACAAAAAAGAAAAAAGCCCGTATGCGTCGTTCGAAAGCCAACCACGGCAAGCGCCCAAACATGGGTCGCGGCTAACTAACTTTTCAGTCGTCTTCGAAACCGCGCTCTAAGAATTGTTGGCCGGTTTCACAAGTTTGTTGCAATGGGCACCAGCGACAGTGAGCGCCTGGGCTCAATTTTGGTTCGCGAGACTCGCGAGTTAGTTCGTAAATTGCGTTCGCACCGTCAACAACGCGACGCACCGCAGCCTGAAGAACACCTTCGCTAACTTCTTCGACGTCGGCGCGTGCTGATTCGAGTGAATAAGTCGCCAAGCGCCGCGGTGGTTGACCAGAGCGCAACGACTCGACGAGAGCATAGAACCGCAGGTCTTCGCGATGATTCGAATAGATGCGACCGCTTTTGAGGTCGATGATCACTTTGCTGCCTGGGCCGCCAAGTGTGAGATCGACGCGTGTTGACAAAAAGATTAAGCCGCCAAAGAGTTCGACGCGAGCAGCGCTTTCGGTGACGGGTCGCCATGCGGCTTTTAGTGGCGGAAAACTTTCTTCGAACTTCGTATAAAGATCGACGGCATAACTGCGAAGCTGAGCACGCTCGCCAGGTGAGAGTTGAGCGATGAACTCACTAGGGCCACGACTTTCTTCATCTTCGAGACGGGCGAGTGCCTCATCGACGAGAAGAGCTGGATCGATTGGCCCACGCCAGTTGATCGAAAGTTCAACTGCTTTGTGCATGACTGTGCCACGCACATTCAGGATTGTCCATTCGAAAGAATCAAGCGATGCCAAATAGTTTGCTTCGCAACCATGCACGGTAGTCAAACTGCTTTTGCTAATAAACAAAGGACGATCGGGGGTTAGTTTTTTGGCAAGCGGCGCAAGTCCGGTTTCGACCTGCTCGCGAATTGCATCGACAACAGTTAGTGGCAGTGGCACCCAACCAGCAGGTTTGCCGAGCACTTCGACAACATTTTGTTGCATCGGGTTGAGTTCGTTTGTTGTCATGGGGTGATCACTTACATTACATAATGGGTGTTTT
>JANRBC010000103.1:9206-13642 GCA_030727685.1 Ilumatobacteraceae bacterium | reverse complement strand
GGCTTGAAGCCGCCGGGGTTTCGCAGCCCACCTCGCGCAATCGGTGTTGATCGAAGTTTGCGTCGTATTAATGGCGGCGTGGTGGTTTCGGTGTTATTGCGAGGTCGTCCGTTTGTTGCTGTTTTGAGTGACATGGTTGAAGGCGTGGTGGTGGCCAATCGTTTGATCGGTCGCGAAGCAGAAATTGCGAGAACTGTGCTGTGGGCAAGTGTTGAATCGCTGCTAGTTAGCGATGAGGCTCAAACGCGCGTAGCCTGACAGAGTTGCCCAGGTGGCGGAATGGTAGACGCGGGGGGCTTAAACCCCCCTGGTGCGAAAGCGCTGTATCGGTTCGAGTCCGATCCCGGGCACACTAATTTTCAATCTCTAGTCGTGTGCAGGAAAGCACATTTAACTCGGTGAGATTCTTGAACCGAGACATGGCACGATAGAGAGGTGGCAAATACTTCAGCACCGATGACTGGTTCGCCATCAGCGACCGAACTTCGCGAATTGATGCAGGCTCGCGTGCCACAAATGGTGAAACAACTCGGCGAGTTTGTCAATCTTGAATCGCCATCGCTTGACGTCGCGCATTTGCAGCACACCGCGAAATATTTGGCTGATCTGTTCGCGGATGTCACCGGCAAGAAGGCAGAAATTATCCCTGGGGCAAATGGTCCGCATGTTCACTGGAAGGGAAGCGACGACACCAAAGTTTTGATCGTCGGCCACCACGACACTGTGTTTCCGCTTGGCACAACTTCGACTCGACCATTTTCAGTTGACGGCGACATCGCGCGCGGCCCCGGCATTTTCGATATGAAGGCGGGCATCGTGCAGGCAATTCACGGCTTGAGTGCGATTCGCGATTCGTATCATGTTGAAGTTTTGATAACTGCCGATGAAGAAGTTGGTTCAGAGACATCGCGCGAATTAATCGAAGCTCGTGCTCGTGCGACTGGTGCGGTGCTGGTGCTTGAGCCGAGTGCAGATGGCGGCGCACTGAAGATTGCGCGCAAAGGCGTTGGCACTTTCACCGTGCAAATTTCTGGTCGAGCGTCGCATGCCGGTCTCGAACCAGAAAAAGGTATTAACGCGCTTGTAGAACTTGCGACTCAGGTGCAACGCATTGTGGCAATGGCACGACCCGAACTTGGCACAACAGTAACGCCGACTGTGGCAACTGCCGGCAACGCCGAAAATGTTGTGCCTGATGCGGCGATGATCAAAGTTGATGTGCGAGTTGTGTTGCCCGAAGAAAAAGAGCGCATTGAGCGCGAGATGTCACTACTCAAGCCAGTTGTTGATGGTGCTGTAATAAAAGTTTCTGGCAGCGTCAATCGACCACCGATGCATGAGTCGGCAGGTCGTAAACTATTTGGTGTCGCCGAAACTGTGGCCAAAGATCTTGGGATTAAAAACTTGCAAGGTGTTGCTGTCGGCGGTGGCTCAGACGGCAACTTCACTGCGGCAATCGGTGTGCCGACACTTGATGGCATGGGTGCAGTTGGCGGTGGCGCACATGGTGTGACCGAACATGTTTTGGTTTCGACAATGGGTGAGCGCGCGGCACTTGTCGCCGGCGTCGCACGCGCCCTCGTCAATCGTTAAAAAGTTTTATTCGAGTTCGGTGAGGGTGCCGGGGGCCAGGGTGCCGGCTTGGCGATAGATCTCGAGTTTTTCGCGCGTGTCGGCGATGTCGAGATTGCGCATCGTTAGTTGACCGATGCGATCAAGCGGACCGAACGGCGCATCTTCGACACGCTCCATGCTCAGGCGCTCTGGCGAATAAGTCAAGTGCGCACCAGTCGTATTGAGGATGCTGTAGTCGTCACCGCGGCGCAACTGCACCGTCACTTCGCCAGTCACGAGCGAGCCGACCCAACGCGTTAGCGACTCGCGCAACATCAGCGATTGTGGGTCAAACCAACGACCTTCGTAAAGCAAACGCCCTAACCGACGGCCCATCGTGCGGTAATTTTCGATCGTATTTTCATTGTGTATTGCCGTGATGAGACGCTCATAAGCAATGTGCAACAAAGCCAAACCTGGAGCCTCGTAGATGCCACGGCTTTTTGCCTCGATGATCCGGTTTTCGATTTGGTCGCTCATGCCCAAACCGTGTCGGCCGCCGATTTCGTTCGCCGCAAGCACCAATTCGATCTGCGAACCAAACTCTTTGCCGTTAATCGCAACAGGCCAACCATCAACAAATTTGAGTACGACATCTTCGGTGGCGATTTTGACCGAAGCGTCGTAATGAGCCACGCCCATGATCGGTGCGACGATGTGCATGCTTGTCGATAACTCTTCAAGCGACTTGGCTTCGTGCGTTGCACCCCAAATATTGGCATCGGTGCTGTAGGCCTTTTGTGCCGAATCGCGGTACGGCAATTTTTTGGCGGTCAAGAACGCGCTCATTTCGGCGCGGCCGCCCATCTCGCGCACGAAGTCGACATCGAGCCACGGTTTGTAAATTCGTAGATTCGGATTAGCGAGAAGTCCGTAGCGATAGAAGCGCTCAATGTCGTTGCCTTTGAATGTGCTGCCGTCACCCCAGATGTCGACACCGTCATGTTTCATTTCGCGAACAAGCAAAGTGCCTGTCACTGCTCGTCCGAGTGGTGTCGTGTTGAAATAGGTTTTGCCAGCAGTTGTTATATGAAACGCACCGCACTGCAGCGCTGTGAGGCCCTCTTGAACGAGTAGTTCGCGACAATCGACAAGTTTTGCCTCAACTGCACCATAAGTTTTCGCACGCTGCGGAATTGACTCAAGATCAGTTTCGTCAGGCTGACCGATGTCGGCTGTGTACGCGTAGGGCAGTGCACCTCGTTCGCGCATCCACGCGACTGCTGCTGAAGTGTCGAGGCCGCCAGAAAATGCAATGCCGACTCGCTCGCCGACCGGAAGCGAAGTTAGAACTTTTGCCCCAGAAATATTTGCGCCGGTCGCTTTGGTTTCAGACTCTTTTTTTGCCACGACTCAACGGTACAGACCTGAGAGAGTTGAAACAGAGAGGGTTTTAAAACCCAGATGTAACCGAGCGTCGGCGACCGGCGATTGCGGCAATCGTCGTAAGCGCAGTGCAACCAGCAAGAACCGCCTCGCCAAGTGCGATGCCTGGTGAACGTGAAATATCGACGATGCTGCTTATGGCCAAAATCGCAGTTGCGATGAGGCCTGCGAGTGCAGCGAAACGCGATGCACGCAACGCTGTGATTATCACGACAGCCGGTGCCAAAAACGGCACGATCAAAAGGATTGAAAACGGTCCGTTTGTTTGGCTTGCAAGCCACCAAGTTGGTTTTCCTACCGTGTACGCAGAAATTGCCAAGGCAATCAACGAACCTGTGATTAAAAGGTGTGTCGCAATAACGGCAATCGTCCATGATTTGGTGAGAGAGCCTGCGAGCACAGACTGACTTTGACTAGGTGGGGGCAGAGACGACATCGCAAGACCGACAATAGCCTGAGATACGTATGGTTAAGGCGAAATTCGAAAAATTGAGCGTGTTTTTCCCGATGTGGAACGAAGAGCAGTATCTGCAGCGAGCGCTCAATGCAGCACAAGAATTGTGCGACGAATTGCAAAAGTCGCAGACAATTGCTGACTATGAACTTGTAATCATCGACGATGCATCTACTGATTCGACGCGACGACTTGCCGATGCTGCAGCATCTCAAGATAGTCGGATCAAAGTTGTACACCACCCGGTGAATCGCAAACTTGGCGGCTCGATTAAATCAGGTTTCGCAGCCTCAACTGGTGACATCGTTTTGTACACAGACGCTGATTTGCCGTTCGACATGCGCGAAGTTCACAATGCGATTCGTTTGATGACTCAATATGAGGCCGACATCGTAAGTGCATACCGCTTCGATCGCACGGGCGAAGGATACGTTCGCGTCGTTTACTCGATTTTTTATAACTTGATGGTTCGCATTCTGTTTGGTGTGCGGTTTCGTGATATCAACTTTGCCTTCAAATTGTGTCGCAAGTCTGTTTTTGATCAGATCAAACTCGAAAGCGAAGGATCATTTATAGATGCTGAGTTGATCGTGAGTGCGAAAAAACTGAACATGAACGTTGTGCAATTTGGCGTCGACTACTTTCCGCGCACGCGTGGGGTTTCAACTTTGAGTTCGCCGTCGGTGATCATTAAAATTTTGCGTGAGGCCTTCAAGTTGCGCAAAAAACTTAATGCAATTAGGCCTGCTGATAGTTCTGGTTTGTCGAGGTAGCTTTCGAAACTTTTTATGACTTCACCTAACGAGTTTCCAGATGATAATGGTGGTGTAGAACCCGACGCCATGCCACGCATTTACTCGACACTTGATCGATGGCGCTTTGCGCTGGTCGCTTTTGCGGTTTTGATGACGGTTATAGCGGTTGGTGTTTTGTCAGATGGCTCAGAAAACTCATCGAGCGAAAACTCATCGAGCGAAAACTC
>JANRBC010000103.1:7834-9106 GCA_030727685.1 Ilumatobacteraceae bacterium | reverse complement strand
GTTGTTGTAGACACGAGTTCGGTGCCGTTAATCACCGTGCCACTTGATCGCACTCTCGAATTGGGGATGAAAGGCGACGACGTGGTGCGCTTGCAACAGCGCTTAAAAGATTTACGTTTCGACCCGGGCCCGATTGATGGCGAGTTTGGTCAAAACACAGTGCAAGCGATGTGGGCGTTCGAAAAGCTTGTGATGAGCGTGCCTCGTGAGCGAGCCACTGGTGTTGTTACGTCTTCGACTTGGACAATCATGCAGTCAAATCTGATTATTAAGCCACGGCGCATCGCCGATTCGCCAAGTCATGTTGAGATTTATCTGCCAGAACAAGTGATGATCGTGTTCAAAAAAGATGAGCCAGTTTTGATCACTCACATCTCGAGCGGCACTGGTGAGTCTTGGTGCGAAGAAGTGAAGATCGATCCAGGTGAAGACGGCAACAAGACGGACGAACAGATCAAGATTGGTATTTGCGGCGATGCAATCACCCCGCCAGGTATTTTTTACTTTTACAATCGTCGCACGGGTATGCGCGAAACAAAATTGGGTTCGCTGTACAACCCCGTTTACTTCAATTACAACATCGCCGTGCATGGCGCAATTCTCGTGCCTTTAAAACCAGCGTCGCACGGTTGCGTGCGCATACCGATGTCGGTCGCTCGGTACTTTCCGGCGCTCGTGGCCTACGGTGACCGTGTGTATGTATTTGACGGCATCAAAGAACCCGAAGAATATGGTTCGCCAATTCCGCCGTTTGATAAACCAGATCCGAACTATACGACGATTGCCACCGAAACGACATTACCGACAATTGACTCGACAACAATTCCGACTGTCACCACTTTGCCGACGGTTACTACTGTTGGGTCAGTGACTAGTACAACCACTTCGTCGTCGACCACTACTACAACGACACCGTGATTAAGCACGATTAAACATGATTAACTACGACGAGTTTTCGATGTTTGGCGAGAATATCGCCGAATACTCATTGAACGTCGTTAAAGCCCCGGTCGTGTCGCGAATTGCAATTCAACTTGGCGATGACCGAACATTAAGTGCGCTCAAGTGGGGTGTTGACGAACCCGAAGTTTTGTTCGTGCACGGCAGCGCACAAAACGCTCACACTTGGGACACCGTAATTTTGGCGATGGGAATCTCGGCGATTGCTATCGATATGCCTGGTCATGGTCACTCTTCTTGGCGCAAAGATGGCAACTATGAACCAAGCATTTTGGCGCGTGATGTCGCCACAGCAATAGAAACTTGGGCGCC
>JANRBC010000103.1:0-7824 GCA_030727685.1 Ilumatobacteraceae bacterium | reverse complement strand
AACTAATTGTCGGCATGTCTCTTGGCGGATTAACAACCGTGGCATTGGCCGGCATGCGCCCTGATCTTGCGTCGAAAATCGTTGTTGTTGATATAACTCCGGGTGTCAACTCTGAGAAATCGAAAGCGATAACTGATTTTGTTAACGGACCACAATCTTTTGCCAGTTTTGAAGAATTGCTGAAACGTACGATCGAGCACAACCCGACTCGCAGCGAAAGTTCGTTACGTCGCGGAATTTTGCATAATGCCAAACAACTTGAAGATGGTTCGTGGCAATGGCGATACGACCGCTCGACGCATCCGTCTAAAGAAGATTCGGCAAAGCGATTAGATCGAATTTCGGCACTTTGGAGCGTGATTGAAAGTCTTAAGTCTTCAATGACCCTTGTACGCGGTGGTATTTCGCCAGTGGTTGACGACGCCGATATCGCTGAACTGTTGCGTCGCAAACCCGATGCTGAAGTTTTAGTGATTGACGGTGCAGGACACTCGGTGCAAGGCGATAAACCAGTTGAATTGGCAAGTGCTCTGACTCGGATGTTGCGCGGCTGACGACGTATCGTTAGCGCATGACAAAGTTGGGTCGGCCGATCGGTTGCGAAGGCGCTGACACGCGTAATCGGTTGTTGGTAGAAGCCCGACGCAGTTTTGCGACCGAAGGTTTTGACGCAACAACCAACAAAAATTTGGCAAAGGCTGCTGGCATTACAACTGCCGCGATATATCACTACTTTCCGTCGAAAGTTGACATGTATGTCGCAGTCTTTATGGACGTGCAGAGTCTCGTGTGTAAGACGATTCAAGATTCGGTCAGCGCCGATCGCGAGATTACCGAAAACATCTCGAGCATGGTCGATGCTTTAGCGACTTTGACAAGGCGAGAACCCGCAGTCGTTTCGTTTGTGCTCAGTGTCTCTGGCGAAGCGCATCGACACCCTGAATTAATGAAAGCAGTTTTGCCAGTTGGCAATCAGATTGGTCGAATTTTGCTTACGATCGCCGAATCGGCGGTTGAACGTGGTGAAGTTAATTCAGAAATTTCAGCGCGATCGCTCGAAGACATGTTGATGGTTGTTTTGGCGGGATTGGCGCGGTTCAACATGGTCTATCGCGACTCGAAGCGCACTGCCGAATTAGTTAGGTCGATGAAACTGTTGCTTGCGGGTGCCGCATTTAGGGTTTCGGCTGCTGTTTAGCCATTAGTTTTGTCGCCTTGTACGAGTCGGCGAAGAAGATTGCAAGGCCAACCCAAACGAAAGCAAAACCAACAACTCGAAGTGCGTTGAGTTCTTCGTTGTAGACCAGCCATCCCAAAAGAAAGTTAAACGTCGGCACCAAATATTGCATTGGGCCAAGCACACTTAGGCGCACACGTCGAGACGCAGCACCAAACATGAGCAGTGGTATCGCCGTCATTAGACCAGTAAGTAGCACGAGAGCCCATTCGATGCCTGTTGCCATATTCGGAACTGAATCTGCGCGATTGAAAGTGAGCACTACCAAGCCGACTGCCGGCAACAACAGCGCGATTACTTCGCCTGACAGACTTTCGAGACTTGTGAGCGGAACCTGTTTTTTGAGATATCCGTAGATGCTCCAAGATGTGGCGATGAGCAGTGCGCGCCAAGGTGGCTGACCGTATGAATATGTCAAGATGGCGATCGCAATGCTGGCTAGCAGAATGATGATGCGGTGCGAAACTCGAATTGGTTCGCGTAAAACGATGAAGCCGAGCAACATCGTGAAGATCGGCGCAATGAAATAGCCGAGAGCGGTTTCGAGAACGTGATCATGGACGACGGCCCAGACGTAGGTTGTCCAGTTGATTGAAAGCATGATGCTTGCGAGTGCAATAGTTTTGCGAACACTTTTGTCGCGAAGGGCGCTGATCAGGTTGCGAATTTGTTTGTTGTACATCAAGATTGCGAGAAGAACAACTGCAGATGTAACAATGCGCCAACCGATAAGTTCGAATGCGTTGAAATCTTTTAAGAATTTCCAATAAATTGTGAGGAATCCCCAAGTGATGTAAGCACCGAGTGCATAGGCGATGCCCGAGCGTTCAGATGATTTAGGCACGGCTATTCACCCTAGTCAGTAGCCTTTATTTGATGGCTGACGACCTTTCTAAGTTGTGGCAACAAGTTTTGGCTGATTCTGAGCGAATCAAAGGCACCTCGTTAAAAGATCTATTTGATGGCGACGATGCCAGAGCAAAAGTAATGACTAAAACTTTGAGCGATGGTGAGTCTGAGATTGTCGTTGATTTTTCGAAACAACTCGTTGATGCACAAGCGTTGAAAACCTTGATGTCGCTTGCCGTACAGGCAGGGGTCACCGCAAGATTTACCGAGATGTGCAATGGCGAGCGGGTTAACTTCACCGAGAATCAAGCGGCGCTGCACACGGCTTTGCGCTCGGCAAGAACGGCAAAACTCGAACTTGACGGGCAAGACATCATCAAGCAAGTGCACGAAGAACTTGACAAGATTCAGAACTTTTCTGCAACAGTGCGGAGCGAAAAGAAGTTCAAGAAAATTGTCAACATCGGCATTGGTGGAAGCGACCTTGGTCCGGCTCTTATTTATGGCGCGCTGAGTGAGAGTCGAAAACCCGAGATTGATTGTTTGTTCGTCGCCAATATTGACTCGACAGAACTAAACGCGGCTCTCGCGCAATGTCAACCCCAAGAGACACTGTTTATTGTCTGCTCGAAGTCGTTCAAGACTGCCGAAACTTTGGCGAACGCTCGCATTGCAAAACAATGGCTTGCAACTGGTCTAGGTGTTGGGCTTGAAAGCGAAGTTATAGCCGAGCACTTTGTGGTGGTTTCGGCGAACACTTCGCAAGCGCGCACGAGTGGGGTAAATGCAAACCACTCGTTTCAGATTTGGCCGTGGGTTGGTGGTCGATATTCGATCGCTTCAGCGATGAGTTTGGCCTCGATAATTGCATTTGGCTTTGAGACATTTAAAGAGTTCTTAGCCGGAATGCGAAGTGTCGACGAGCAAATGCAAACTTCTAAACCAGAAGACAACATCACATTGATCTTGGGCTTGATTGACGTGTTTAACTTCGGCACTCGTCGCCACTCGAGTCAGGCGGTTTTACCGTATGCCTCGGCGTTAAGGCTTTTGCCGAGCTACCTGCAGCAGTTGATAATGGAGAGCAACGGCAAATCGATACGCCAAGACGGTAGTCAAGTCGACATTGCGACGTCGCCGATTATTTGGGGTGGCGTGGGCACGAACTCGCAGCATGCATTTATGCAAATGTTGCATCAAGGCACGCAAGTTGTGCCGGTTGACTTCATTGGATTTGCGCAATTGGCGAATGCAGATTTGGTTTCGCACGACGCACTAGTTGCCAATATGTTTGCTCAAGCAAAAGCGCTGGCGTTTGGCGAGAACCAAGCCGATAAAAATAATTCAGCGATCGCCGAACACCGCAAGATGAGCGGCAATCGACCTTCAACCACTTTGTTGGCAAAGTCTTTGACCCCAAGAACTCTGGGTGCATTGATTGCGATGTATGAGCACCGTGTTTTCGTGCACGGAATAATTGCCCAGATAAACAGTTTTGATCAATGGGGTGTGGAGCTCGGCAAAACGTTGTCAGTTGAGATAAATCAACAGATAAATCAGAACACCGCGGCAGTTAATGACGCTTCGACAAAAAGTCTGATTGACAAGTACCGCCAGATGAGGCGAAAAAGCTAACTGCAACCAAGTGCTGAGCAGATAACTCGAAATTCAGTTGCTTGGTGGGCTTAGTGTCTGCGCCTACGCTGTTCATATGCCCTCCGGATTTATAGCGGTGAAAGTATCGCAAGCAGAGAGGATGATGAATCTGCTGGCATTGCTTGTTGACCGAGCGAAGCCGCTGACTTTGCGACAAGTGCGCCAAGAGTTGGGCAAACAGTATCCCGACAGTGATGAAGCAGCCCGTGCGGCGTTTGAACGCGACAAAGCCGCGTTGCGCGAAATGGGTATTCCGATTGAGACAAAAACTCTTGGTGGCGACGCAGCAGGTGAAGTGACCTATTGGGTTAATCGATCTAATTATGAACTCAGCGATTTGAGGCTGACTGAAGAAGAGCGCGCGGCGCTGCAACTTGCCGTGGCGACTGTTCACCTGGGTGCTCAGCACGGCGAAGAAGCGCTTTGGAAACTCGGTGGCGAAAGAATTCTTGGCAAGGCGTCGATGAGCGTGAACATCGGATTAGTTGACAAAAATATGAACGTGATCACTGATGCAGTGATGAAACGCAAGACGCTGAATTTTGAATACAAAGGCGAGAAGCGACAAGTTGACCCATACGGGATGCTCTCTCGAAATGGTTTTTGGTACATCATCGGCTTCGATCACCTGCGTCGAGACAAACGAGTTTTTCGGGTCGATCGAATTGAGGGTTTGGTTTTGGCAGGTGAGGCACGTGCGTTTAAAACCCCGGTTGATTTTGATGTCGCCGCGGCGGTGCCGACCGAAAAACAAATGTTGGCTGCGGGCGATAGTGAAGTGACAACGGCAGTTGTGCTGGTTGATGCTTCGTTAGCCGCAGGTGTGCGACGCGAATTCGGTGAGAGTTCTGTGATTCGTGACCGCGATGATGGCAGCGTCGAGTTTGCGATACCGTGCGCCAACCTTGACGGGTTCAGACTGTGGCTTTTTGCGATGGTCGAAAGTGCCGAGGTTCTTGAGCCTCAGTCGGTGCGTGACCAAGTGGTGCAGTGGCTTGAAAATCTCGCGGCGGGTAAATGATGGCAACTAAAAAACGCGCGGCGAAAAAGCGCTCGAGCAAGCCCGCCAAGAAATCTGCAGCAAGTTCTAAACGGTCGGCAAAATCGGCCCGGTCAGCAAAATCAGCGCGGCCAGCACGGCGTGGCCCACGAAGTGCGGCACAGCGGGTGAGCGGTTTATTGGTGATGTTGCCGTGGATAATGCAGCGACAACGCGTCAAGATTTCGACGATGGCCAGGCAGTTCAATCTCAGCGAAGCCGAACTTGTCGAAGACTTGCAGATGGCTGCTGTTTGTGGCGTGCCGCCGTATACGCCCGACGCATTGATTGACGTATATATGGACGACGGAATGGTCATTGCTGAAGTGCCGCTCGTGTTTTCGCGTCCGCTCAAGTTGAGCACCGCCGAATTGTTTGCCGTTTCGGTCATGGCGCAGACGGCTTTGCAATTGCCGGGGGCGAACAAAAAAGGCCCATTGGCTTCAGCATTGGCCAAACTGGCACCACTGATGCCAGCAGGTGCCGAGACGATCAAAGTTCAATTGCCCAAGACTCGTTTTGTCAAAGAATTATTAGCCGCAGTTGAGACTGGCGAGCGCCATGAAATCGAGTACTTCTCGCCGGCGTCGTTGAAACGCACCACTCGAACGATCACGCCGCGAAAAGTTTTTGAAGATTCAGGTCGTTGGTATGTTGCTGCTGACGATCATCTTTCTGGTGAAGATCGGGTGTTCAGGGTTGATCGCATTGAAAAATTAGTTGGTACGCAAATTTTTGATCAGTTACGCGAAGTTCGCGACGATGAACTGCCTTGGTTTTCAGAGAGTCTGCAAAAAGTCACATTGCGCGTGCAAAAACAAGCCCGATGGATTGTTGAGTCGTATCCGTATGTGTCGCGGGTCGACAACAAAGATGGCAGTGTTGACTTGACTATGTCGATTACATCGAAGCATTGGCTCGGGCGCTTGTTATTGCGAGCCGGAAACGGTGTGAAAGTTTTGAAGCCGGTCGAATATCGGCAGCTGGCTAGCCAAACAGCGCAAAACGTTTTGTCGCGATACAAAAAAACGGCGTAGTTACGCCTGCGGGCCAAACTGACTAGGCGCCGAAGTGTGCTGTTAACTGCTCGACTGTCGTGATGTTGTGCGCGCGCAGTAAGTGCGGCAGCACCAGGGCGGTGCCTAGGGCGTCTGCAAGCGCATCATGAGGGCGAGTGACGACGACGCCATAGCGAGTCGTGACATCTTTGAGTTTGTGTGAGTTGACTCGCTTCGGGTCGAGGGCGCGAGACATTTTTAAAGTATCGAGCGGGCCGTTGTAAGCGATTTCGGTTTTTAGGCGTGATGCTTCGCCGTTGAGAAAGCCGATATCAAATTTTGCGTTATGGGCAACAAAAATCGTGTCGTGCAAATAAGTTTTTAGCGTGGCGACCATTTCGCTGGGGCTGATGCCGCGACGCAAATCAGAGCGCTTAATGCCGTGAACCTTGTATGCACCGAGGCGACCCGGCTTCCAGAAGAAGCGTTTGACGAAAGTTTCGTATTGTTCTTCAATCGTGCCGTCATGACGCGAGATAACAACACCGAGTTGCAAAACGTAATCGTTGGTGCCCGAAAGACCCGTTGTCTCGGTATCAACGACTGCAAATCGAATATCGCTGAGCATTTTGTTTTCAATAACCGATTGCATGAGGAGAAACCTACCCGACCGATGTTGCGACTATTTTTAGGCGTACTGGTCTATTTGTCGGTTTTATTTGTTGGCTAGTGCCTTGGCGAAGTTCTCACGATCAAAATAATCTCGCCAGAGAGCAATTTTTGATTCACTGACGACGAAAAGTCCAGCGACATCAAGTTCAACCCAGCGACCATCGATTTGAAATCTGTCGGTGCGTTCGTTCATGACGACACCATGCTCAAGATCGCCATTGGCTACTTGATGGTGGATGATCCACTCGTATGCCGAACACTCGGCGAGAAAACCGCCGAGAGTTTGCTCAATTGCAGCGCGACCAAAGACCTTGGTGATCGGAACATTGTCGTATTCGCAGTCTGGCGACGTCATGTCGAGGGCGGCAGTTAGATGGTGGCCTTGGATCAATTCGAAAAACGAAGTGACGAGTGCATCGGGGTCTTTGGGTGACGAGGGCATGTCTTCAATCATGACACGCCGCACCGCTTGAACTGGGCGTTAGTGATATCTAGTAGTGGTACTCATTGTTTTCGTGCGGCGGACGAATGACTTTTGCGCGAATGCCGATCGGGGCGATCACTTTGTATCCCGCTAAGTGACGTTGTTCTTCATTTTCTCCGCCCCAAAAACCGTATTCGTGGTTTTCTCGTGCGAACTTTCGACAGTCATTCAATGCGGGGCAACATTTGCACAAGTTGCTGGCTTTGGCTTCGCGGCGAATTCGGGCCTGTGGGCGTTCAGAGTTTGGTGCAAAAAATAAACTCCGTTTGCCGATGCACTTTGATTGGTCACGCCATTTTGCAAGATGCGTGAGCGCACGCAAAGTTTCGAGATTTATTTCGCTGGGATATCCCTCAGAGGTATATGACACGAACCGTACATTATTTTTGCGACGAAGTGAAGCAGAAACTTTGCTTGAGAAAATTTTTAATTACAGACTTGTAACTAAGTTCGGTTCACGAGATATCTGGCGAGTTACAGAAGTTCGGCCGCGAGGCTGGCAACTTCGCTGCGTTCGCACGACTCAAGCGTGATGTGGCCGAAACAACTTTGACCCGCGAACGCTTGCACCAAGACGGCGAGCGCGTTGTTGCTCTCTCCCATATATGGGGCGTCGATTTGGCTCGTGTCGCCAGTAAATACGACTTTGGTGCCGTCACCGATGCGAGTCAGGATTGTTTTCAGCGTTGTTGGCTCGAGGTTTTGTGCCTCATCAACGACCACGATCTGGGCCTGCAAGCTGCGCCCACGCAAGAAAGTGACCGATTCAAGGGTTAATTGACCGCGGGCGATTAGGTCGTCGATCAGCCCGCGTGCATCTTGACTCGAACGATGATCTGTGAGCGCGACAACTGCGTCGTGAATTGCTGACATCCATGGGTCGAGTTTT